>NZ_JAMHGA010000042.1 GCF_023660105.1 Desulfovibrio aminophilus
TCCCTGTCAACCGTTTTTTCGCATCCGAGTCTCAAAGATCATTTCGCCACCGTTTTGCCCTCGCGGGCTCGTCCTCAGCGGCGAAGGGTGTTTCTAGGCAAATCCGGCCCAAGGGTCAAGGGGAAAAAAGAACTTTCTGAAAAAAGTTATTTTTACAAATTTTTCCAGCGTGTTACATGTCGTCTTTCCAGAAGGGGGACAGCGCGTGCTGGAGCCGTTCGGCCCCGGGAACGGCATAGTAGCGGCGTTCGAAGAGCACGTCGGCGGCCGTGGCGCCCGTGCCGTAGCGCGCCGCCAGCAGGGTCGAGTCCAGGCGCATGCCCGATCCCGAGAGCGCCACCCCGCCGTAGATGCCCTCCGGGCTCAGGACCGCGATGACCTCGGGCGTCTGGCCGGCCATGACCAGGGAGTGGGCCTCGCCCAGGGTGAAGGCGGCCACGCTCAGGTTGGTGTCCAGGGAGAGCGCGCCCCGGGCGGCGGCCTCCAGGGTCTCCCGGCTCATGAGGAAGATGATCCCGGAGGTGCGCTGGAGGCCCGCCTGCATGCCGAAGTTCAGCCCGCCCATGGAGAGGAACACGGGCTCGCTGTAGAGCCCGGTCGCGTCGCCGGCCAGCAGCAGGCCCTGGCCCATGTCCACCCCGCCCAGGTAGCCCGCGCGGAACAGGGCGGGCACGATGATCACGCCCTTGGCCTCGGCCAGGAGCACGTCCAGGGCCTGGTCGTGGTCCTTGGTCCGCATGCGGCGCACGAGGTCCTCGGCCTGGTCCACCAGGGCCTGGCCAGGGGGGCCGGGCTGGACGGGACGCGGGGCCGGGTGGCAGGCGGCCAGGAGAAGGAGGGCCAAAAGGGCCGGAAGGATCTCTCTCTTCATATATATGAAGGGGAGCTTATCGGAAGGAAGCCGGGGCATCAAGCAAACCTCACTCGTAGAGCGCCGGAATGACCAGACAAAGCCAGGCGGTCATGGCCAGGGCGCAGAGGGTGTTCATGACCAGGCCCACGCCGAGCATGCGGCGCAGCGAAGTCCCGGGCAGGGCCCCATAGGCCAGGGCGTTGGGGATGGTGGCCACCGGGGTCATGAAGGCGCAGGTGGCGGCCACGGAAATGGTGATCATCAGCGGCAGCGGGTCCAGGCCCAGGGATTGGGCCGTGAAGAAGGCCACCGGGAAGAAGGCCACGGCCACGACGGTGTTGGAGAGAACCTCGGTGAGGAAGATGGCGGCCAGGGCGAAGGTCAGGGTGAGCAGGAACTGGGAGCCCGCGGCGGCCGCGGCGCGCTGGAAGAATCCGGCCATGTCGCGGTCCAGGCCCAGGGCATTGCCCAGGATCATGGCCAACACGAGCGCGCCGAGCCAGAGCAGGCCGCGCGCCGGGATGCCCGCGGGCAACGACCGGGGCGGCAGGAGCGGACCGGCGGGGCCGTCCAGGCGGCGGGGCCGGAAGCACTCCAGACAGAACCAGGCGGAGAAGGCCAGGGCCACCGGCGCCTCCCAGGCCGCGAACCCGGACAGGAACTCCTTGAGCAGGGCCTCCGTGATCCAGAAGGCCAGGAACAAGGCGTAGAGCCGCGCGCCCACCCGCTGCCTGGGGCCGAAAACCGGCGGCCGGACCGTCGGCGGCAGGCCGGAGCCCGCGCCGCGCGGCAGGGCCAGGAACGTGATGAGCCCCCAGCCGATGGCCCCCAGGATCGCGGCCAGGGGCAGGCCCCAGAGGAACCAGTTGAAGAAGCTGATCTGCTCCCGGCCGGGCACGGCGTAGAGGTCGAGCACGCCGAGCAGGACGAGGTTGGCGGGACTGCCGATGAGCGAGGCCATGCCGCCGATGTTGGCCCCGTACATGGCGGCCAGGGCCAGGGCCGTGGACATGGGGGCGTCCGGCCGGTGCAGGCCGTGTTCGCGGTCCAGGGCCGTGATCACCGGCAGCACGGCCAGTACGGCCACGGCGTTGGGAATGAAGGCCGAGAGCCCGGCCGAGGCGGCGAGGACATAGAGGATGACCCGCGAGGGGCGGCCCCGGCTGCGGAGCACGGCCTGACGCACGGCCCAGTCCGTGAGCCCGGTGACGGCCAGCAGGCGGTAGGCCAGATAGCCGTCGGCGAAGAGCAGCATCAGGGGCAAGCGTTCCCAGACATAGGCGAGAACATCGGTCAACGGCGTCACCTCTTCGGCCTCGGGGCCCACCTCTTTTACTGTCGGGCCGGGTCCGGGTCAAATGGGCGCGTTTTCAAACGCCCGGGATTGGGGTACACCTTTTCCATTCCTTTCCCTGGAGCGTTCATGTCCGATTTCGTCCACCTGCACGTGCACAGCGAATACAGTCTCCTGGACGGAGCCATCCGGCTCCCGGCCCTCTGCCAGCGGGCCAAGGACTACGGCATGCCCGCCGTGGCCGTCACGGACCACGGCAACATGCACGCGGCCGTGACCTTCTACCAGTACGCCAAGCAGTACGGCATCAAGCCGCTCATCGGCTGCGAAACCTACGTGGCCCAGGGCGCCCACACCGAGAGGACCGGCAAGCTCGGCAGCGCCTACCACCTCCTGCTCCTGGCCCAGAACGCCCAGGGCTACAAGAACCTCATCCGCCTCGTGTCCATCGCCAACACGGACGGCTTCTACTACAAGCCTCGCGTGGACAAGGACCTCCTGCGCCGGTACGGCGAGGGCGTCATCGCCTGTTCGGCCTGCCTGGCGGGCGAGGTCTGCCGCAAGCTGCTCAACGAGGGTCTGGAGGCGGGCGTGGAGACGGCCCAGGAATACGCCGACATCTTCCCCGGCCGCTTCTACCTGGAGATGCAGTCCAACGGCCTCACGGAGCAGGACCAGGCCAACGCCATGCTCCTCAAGGTGGCCGAACGCACCGGCCTGCCCCTGGTGGCCACCAACGACTGCCACTACCTGGACCGCGCCGACGCCGAGGCCCACGACACGCTCCTGTGCATCCAGACCCAGGTGACCGTGGACCAGCAGAACCGCATGCGCATGGACACGGACCAGCTCTACTTCAAGGCCCCGGAGGAGATGGAGGCGGCCTTCGCCCACTGCCCCGAGGCCCTGGCCAACACCGCGCGCATCGCCGAGGCCTGCGAGCTGGAGATCGAACTCGGCAAACACGTCTTCCCGGTCTACGCCCTGCCCGAGGGCCGGACCATCGTGGAGGAGTTCGAACGCCTGGCCCGCGAGGGCCTCACGAAGCGCTTGGCCAACCTGCCCTACCAAGTGGACGAGGCCGCCTACTGGGAGCGCCTGGAGTACGAGATCGGGGTCATCAAGGAGATGGGCTTCCCGGCCTACTTCCTCATCGTCCAGGACTTCATCAACTGGGCCAAGGACAGCCGCATCCCCGTGGGCCCGGGGCGCGGCTCGGCCGCCGGTTCCCTGGTGGCCTGGGCCCTGCGCATCACCAACCTCGACCCCATCCCCTACGACCTGCTCTTCGAGCGCTTCCTGAACGTGGAGCGCGTGAGCATGCCGGATATCGACGTGGACTTCTGCGAACGCCGCCGCACGGAAGTCATCAAATACGTCTCCGGCAAGTACGGCGAGGACCATGTGGCCCAGATCACCACCTTCGGAACCATGAAGGCCAAGGCCGTGGTCCGCGACGTGGGCCGCGCCCTGGGCCTGACCTTCGCCGAGACGGACAAGATCGCCAAGCTCATCCCCGAAGACTTGAAGATGACCATCGACAAGGCCCTGGACAAGGAGCCCGAGCTGGTGGCCCTGGCGCACTCCAGCCCGCAGATGGAAAAGCTGGTGGACATATCCAGGCGGCTGGAGGGGTTGTGCCGCCACGCCTCGACCCACGCGGCCGGGGTGGTCATCTCGGCCGGGCCCATGACCGACTACCTGCCGCTCTACCGGGGGAAAAAGGGCGAAATCGTCACCCAGTACGACATGAAGCGGGTGGAGAAGGTCGGGCTCATCAAGTTCGACTTCCTGGGCCTGCGGACCATGACGGTCATCGAGGACTGCCTGGACATCATCCGCGAGCAGGGCAAGCAGCCGCCGGACCTGGACACCCTGGCCCTCACCGACCCCAGGACCTACGAGATATTCGCCAAGGGCGACACCGACGGCGTGTTCCAGGTGGAGTCCTCGGGCATGCGGCGCTACCTGCGCATGCTCAAGCCGAACTGCTTCGAGGATCTCATCGCCATGCTCGCGCTCTACCGTCCGGGCCCGCTGGGCTCGGGCATGGTGGACGAGTTCATCAAGCGCAAGCACGGCGAGGTGGAGGTCACCTACCCGCACCCGAGCCTGGAGAGCGTGCTCAAGCCGACCTACGGCGTCATCGTCTACCAGGAACAGGTCATGAGCACGGCCCGGGTCATCGCCAACTACTCCCTGGGCGCGGCCGACCTCCTGCGCCGGGCCATGGGCAAGAAGAACGCCGAGGAGATGGCCAAGCAGCGCAAGCGCTTCCTGGAGGGCGCGCGCGAGAACTCCATCCCGGACAAGACCGCCAACGAGATCTTCGACCTCATGGAAAAATTCGCGGAGTACGGCTTCAACAAGTCCCACTCCGCGGCCTACGCGCTCATCTCCTACTTCACCGCCTACCTCAAGGCCCACTTCCCCGTGGAGTTCATGGCCGCGCTGATCAGCTCGGAACTGGCGGACACGGACAAGGTCTTCAAGTACATCAACGCCTGCCGGGACATGGACGTGAAGGTCCAGCCCCCGGACATCAACGCGGGCAGGCCGCGCTTCTCGGTGCACGATGGGGCCGTGGTCTTCGGCCTCTCGGGCATCAAGAACGTGGGCGAGGAGGCCGTGGCCGAGATCGTGGACGAGCGCGAGAAGAACGGCCCCTACCGCGACATGGTGGACCTCTGCTGCCGGGTGAACCTGCGGCGGGTGACCAAGCGCATGCTGGAATACCTCATCAAGGCCGGGGCCATGGACTGCTTCGGCTGCTCCCGTGCCGGGCTCCTGGCCGGGCTGGACAAGGCCCACGCCCTGGGCCAGCGCCAGGCCAAGGAGAAGCAGAGCGGCATGCTCTCCATGCTGGACATGCTCGGCGGACCGGACAAGGGCGCGGGCAACGGGCTGAACGTGAGCATCGAGGAGTTCCGCGACGAGGAGTGGCCCGACGAGGAGAAGCTCCGCCTGGAAAAGGAGGCCCTGGGCTTTTTCCTCTCCAGCCACCCGCTCCTGGCCTGGCGGCACGAACTGGGGCGGCTGCGCCTGACCACCCTGGACGAGTGCCGGGAACTGGCCAACGGCTCGGAGGTGCGTCTGGCGCTCCTGTTCACCTCGGTGAAGGAATACGTGACCAAGAAGGGCGACAAGATGGCCTTCGTGAACGCGGAGGACCTCACCGCCACCGGCGAGGTCACGCTGCTGCCCAACGTCTACCTGCCCGCGCGCGAACTCATCGCCCAGGACCAGCCCCTGCTCGTCACCGGCCGCATCGACCTGCGCGAGGAGCCCGGCCAGGACGACGACGGCCCGCGCCAGGCCAAGATCCTGGCCGAGAGCGTCTCGCTCCTCGCCGGCGCGGTGGCCGGGAACACCGAGCCCGTCTATCTCCAGATACCCTCGGACCTCTGCCGCGACGAGCACCTGGACCGGCTCAAGGAGCTCCTGGGGCGGCACAAGGGCCCGGCCCCGGTCTACCTGCAGGTGGGGCTCAAGGACAGCGTCTGCACGCTCCAGCTCTCGCCCCAGTACGGCGTGGCCCCGAACCCCGAGTTCTGGAAGCTCATCGACAAGTGGCGCGGCCCGCTCACGGCCGAAAACTAGGAGACAGTCATGGAGTACATCGCCGGAATCGGCATCCTGGCCTGGGCCGTGCTCATGGTGGTGATCGTCTGCATCACCATCGCCCCGCTCATCATCTGGCGCAACACGAACCGCGCCAACGGCTTCCTGGAGGAACTCCTGGCCGAGGCCCGGCGGACCAACCGGCTCCTGGCCGAGCTGGAACGCCGCCAGGCCATGGACAAACCGCAGGACTTCGAACTGTCGTGAGGCGGAACATGGCCGGAAAATGGCGTCTGACGGTGACTTCCGATTTCAGCTCCGCGCACCAGCTGCGCAACTATTGCGGCAAGTGCGAGAACATGCACGGCCACAATTTCGGCGTGGAGCTCTGCGTTGAGGGCGACCGGCTCACCCCGGACACCGAACTCCTCGTGGACTTCAAGGTCCTCAAGCAGGCCCTGAAGCAGGTCCTGGACAGCCTGGACCACCGGCACCTGAACGAGGCGCCGCCCTTCGACCGCATCAACCCCTCCAGCGAGAACCTGGCCCGGCACATCTTCCGCGAGACCGCCGCCCTGCTGGCGGACCAGCCCGTGCGCGTGGTCCACGTCTCGGTGTCCGAGAAGAGCTCCTCCAAGGCCACCTACTGCGAGGACTGAGATGCGTCTCCTGCTCCAGCGCGTGACGCGCGCCGAGGTCCGCAGCGAAGGAGAGGTTCTCGGCAGCATCGGCACGGGCCTGCTCGTGCTGGCGGGCTTCGGCAAGGGCGACGGCCCGGAACTGCCAGGAACCCGCGCCTGGACCGCGCTCCTGAACAAGGTCGTGGACCTGCGCATCTTTCCCGACGCCGAGGGCCGCTTCAACCTGAGCCTCAAGGACACCGCCGGGGACCTGCTCCTGGTCTCGCAGTTCACGCTCTACGCCGACTGCCGCCGGGGCCGCCGCCCGTCATTCTCGGACGCCGCCGAGCCCGAAACCGCCTCCCGGCTCTTCGACCGCCTGGTGCGCGACCTCATGCCCCTGGTCCCGGGCCAGATGGCCACCGGCTCCTTCGGCGCGGACATGCTCCTGGACTTCGTCAACTGGGGCCCGGTGACCATCCTCCTGGACTCCGCCGACTTCGCCTGAATCCATTCGCGGCCTGAAAAAAGAAGGGCGGGCTCCCGGGGAGCCCGCCCTTTTTCGTGCGACGTCGCGGGAGGGGACGCTGCCGCGACTCGCTAGAAGCTGATTCTCCAGGTGGCGGTGACGGCGGCCCCGGGCTGGCGCACGACCAGGCCGCGCGAGGTGGCCTGGTAGTTGTTGTAGACCTCGTTGAAGAGGTTGGTTCCGGCCAGGACGATCTGGTTCTTCAGCCCGTCG
>NZ_JAMHGA010000043.1 GCF_023660105.1 Desulfovibrio aminophilus
CCACGTGCCGAGCAGGAGTTCGCCGTCCTGGACCAGGACGAGCAGCGAGGGCCCCAGGAGGCTCGTCTTCACGTGGGCGTCGCTGTTGCCCTCGGCGTGGCGGTAGTCGCCCTCGCGCGGGGCCAGGGTCCGCAGCCGGGCGAGCACGTCGCGCTCCACGTCCGGGTCCGCGCCCTCGTTGACCGTCAGCGCGCCCGTGGTGTGCGGGCAGAACAGGGCCAGGGCCCCAGTGGTCCAGCCGCGTTTCCGCACGAGTTCGCGCAACTCCCCGGTGATGTCCAGGAAATCTTCCCGCGCCGCGCTTTTCAGGGACAGCCGTTCCATGCTCACCCCCGGTACATGTGGCGGAAGCCGCCGTCGTAGAGTTTCGAGCGCGCGCCGCGCGCGCCGTTGCCCGGCAGGACCAGGAACACGGCCTGACGCGTGAATCCGGCCTCGTTGGCGGCCTCGGCCAGCTGGTCCAGGCTGGTCTCCAGCACCGAGCCGTCCGGCCAGCCCACGCGGTGGCCGATGACCACCGGCGTGTCCGGGGGCAGGCCCCCGGCCAGCAGCTCCCGCCGCACGCCCTCGGCGTCTCCGGCCGAGAGGTAGACCGCCAGGGCCGAGCCGTGGCGGGCCAGTTCCCGCAGGGCCTCGGCCTCGGGCACGGGCGTGCGTCCGGCCAGGCGCGTGACCATCAGGGTCTGCGTGCCGTCCGGCACGGTGAAGGCCACGCGCGCGGCGGCCGCCGTGGCGAAGGCCGCCGTGACTCCGGGCACCACCTCCCAATCCACGCCCTCGCGGTCCAGGAGTTCCGTCTGTTCGCGCACCGCGCCGTAGAGCGAGGGGTCGCCGGTGTGCACCCGGGCCACCAGCCCTCCGGCGCGCACGCAGTCCATGACCAGGGCGTGCTGCTCCTCCAGGGTCAGGGGGGCGGAGTCCATGACCCGGGCCCCGTCCTTGGCCTCGGCCACCGTCGCCGGGGGCACCAGGGAACCGGCGTAGAGCACCAGGTCGGCCATGCCGATGAGCCGCGCGGCCTTGAGCGTGAGCAGTTCCGGGTCGCCGGGACCCGCGCCGATGAAGAAGACCTGCGTCATGTCGCGCCTCCGGCGGGTTTCTCCAGGAAATACGACCGGGAGCGCCGGGGTGTCAACAAAACGGCGGTTCGCTGGTGAGCCCGGAGGCGTCGTAGGTGAACAGGGGCAGCCCGGGCAGGGTGCGGCGCAGGAAGTCGCGGTTCAGGGCGGCCTTGCGGGCGTCGGCGCTGAAGTGCTCGTTCAGGCCCACGGCGGCCAGGGGCAGGCCCGTGCTCTTCAGGAAGTGCAGGGAGAGCAGAAGATGGTTCAGCCCGCCCACGCGGTTGGGCGCGGCCAGGACCACCGGCATGTCCAGGGCCCGGGCCAGGTCGTGCATGGCCCGGGCGTCGTCCAGGGGGGCCAGCAGGCCGCCCGCGCCCTCCACCAGGAGCACGTCGGAGGCGGGCTCGGCCGCCACGGCGGCCAGGATCTCCTCGAAGGGGAAGGGGTCGAAGCAGAAGTTCGGGGACACGGGCTCCGGCGCGGAGAAGAGCAGGCGCGCGGCCTCAGGCGGCAGGCCGGAGATGCGGCGCACCGTGGCCGCGTCGTCGTCCGGCGGGTGTCCGGTCTGCACGGGCTTGAGGTAGCGCACGCTCTTGCCGAGGCCCAGGAAGTGCTTGGCGAGCAGCCCGGCGAGCACGGTCTTGCCCGCGTCGGTGTCCGTGCCGGAGACGAACAGGCGGATCATCTCGCCTCTCCTTCGGGCAGCACCTCCCCCAGGGCGGCCCGGGCGTCGCGGGTCAGCCGGTCGATCTCCTCCTCGGTGATGACGTAGGGCGGCATGAAGTAGAGGATGTCGCCCAGGTTGCGCCAGAGCAGGCCGCGCTTGAGCCCGGCGCGGGAGATCTTGAGGCCCGTGCGGTCCGCGGCGGGCAGGGGGGCCTTCGTGGCCTGGTCGGCCGTCAGTTCCACGGCCGTGACGAAGCCCAGGGAGCGCACCTCGCCCACGTTGGGGTGCCCGCCGAAGCGTTCGCGGACCATCTCGGCCAGGAGCGCGGCCTTGGGCCGGTTGCGGGCGATGACGTCCTCGTCGCGGAAGATGGCCAGCGTCTCCAGGGCGGCGGCGCAGGCCAGGGGGTTGCCGGTGTAGCTGTGGCTGTGCAGGAAGGCCTTGCGTTCGGCCCAGTCGGCGTAGAAGGCCGCGTAGATCTCGTCCGTGGCCAGCACGGCGGACAGGGGCAGGAAGCCGCCGGTGACGCCCTTGGACACGCACATGAGGTCCGGGCTGATCCCGGCCTGCTCGCAGGCGAAGAGGGTGCCCGTGCGGCCGAAGCCCGTGGCGATCTCGTCCAGGATGAGCAGGACCCCGGCCTCGCGCGTGGCCTGGCGCAGGCGGCGCAGATAGGCCGGGGGATACATGCGGAACCCGCCCGCGCACTGGAGCAGGGGCTCCACGATGACCGCCGCGATCTCGTCCGCGTGGCGTTTCAGGGTCTCGGCCATGGCCTGGAAGCAGGGCGCGTCGCAGTCCTCGCGCAAGAGCCCCAGGGGGCAGCGGAAGCAGTCCGGCCCGGCCACGCGCAGGTTGCCCTGGGGCATGATGGCCCCGAACTGCTCGGAGTAGAGGTCCTCGCCGCAGACCGCCAGCGCGCCCAGGGTCTCGCCGTGGTAGCCGTTGTCCAGGTAGGCGAAGCGGAACTTCCCGGCGCGGCCCTGGTTGCGGAAGAAGCCGTGGGCCATCTTCAGCGCCACTTCCACGGCCGAGGAGCCGTTGTCGGCGTAGAAGACGTGTCCGAGGCCCGCCGGGGCCAGGGCGGTCAGTTGTTCGGCCAGTTCCTCGGCCGGGGCGTGGCTGAACCCGGCCAGGATGACCTGCTCCAGGACCTGGGCCTGGCGGGCGATGGCCGAGGCGATGCGCGGATTGGCGTGGCCGAAGAGGTTCACCCACCAGGACGAGACCGCGTCCAGGTAGCGCTTGCCGCCCTCGTCGAAGAGATATATGCCTTGGCCCCTGGCCACCCGGATCACGGGGAAGTCCTCGTGGTCCTTCATCTGGGTGCAGGGATGCCAGAGCGTGCCGGGTTTCGCGGACATGTTCTGCTCCTTTCCCCCGTCGACCGGGGCCCGAACGGTAGATCAATCGCAACAGGCTTTCAAGGCGGACATGGGCGCATCGTTCTGGCCGGAGTTTTTCCGGCGCGAACTGGACAGGCTGGAGGGCCTGGGGCTGCGGCGCCGCATCCCGGAACTGGACCGGGGCGCGGACCGCTGGGTGGATTCCCCGCGCGGGCGGCTGCTCAACCTGGCCTCCAACAACTACCTCGGCCTGGCCGGAACGCCGGAGCTGAAGGACGCCGCCGTGCGCGCGGTGCGCGAGTACGGGACCTCCTCCGGGGCCTCGCGCCTCGTCTCGGGCCAGTACGCCCTGCTGGACCGCCTGGAGGCCGAGGCCGCCGCGCTCAAGGAGACCCAGGACGCCCTGGCGGTGGGCTCGGGCTACGCGGCCAACGTGCTCCTGCTCCAGGCCCTGGGCGGCCGCCACGCGGTGATCTTCTCCGACCGCCTGAACCACGCCAGCATCGTGGACGGCATCCGCCTCTCCGGTTCGGACATGGAGCGCTACCGCCATGCCGACGCCGCGCACCTGGCCGAACTCCTGGAGCGCCATCGCGGCCGCGAACGCAAGATCGTGGTCACGGACACGGTCTTCAGCATGGACGGCGACTTGGCCCCCCTGAAGGAGATCGCCGCGCTCTGCCGTGAGGACGACGCCCTGCTCGTGCTGGACGAGGCCCACGCCACGGGCGTCTTCGGCCAGGGCCGGGGCCTGGGCTACGAACTCGGGGTGGCGGGCGACAACGTGCTTTTCATGGGCACCCTGGGCAAGGCCCTGGGCGCGCACGGGGCCTTCATCGCCGGGAGCCGGGAGGCCGTGGACTTTCTGCGCAACACCGGCCGAGGCTTCATCTTCTCCACGGCCCTGCCTCCGGCGGCCGTGGGCGCGGCCCTGGCGGGCGTCCGGGCCGTGGCTCGCGATCCCTCCCTGGGTTCGCGGCTCCTGGACATGGCGGCGGACCTGCGCGCCTTCCTGGTCGGACTGGACTTCGACACCGGGGCCTCGGCCTGCCAGATCGTGCCCGTGATCCTCGGCCCCAACGAGACCGCCCTGCGCGCCCGCGACTTCCTGGCCGGACGCGGCGTCCTGGCCCCGGCCGTGCGGCCGCCCACGGTGCCCGCGGGCACGGCCCGGCTGCGGCTCTCCCTGCGCGCGGACCTCACGGACGCGGACCTGGACCTGACCCGCGCGGCCCTGGCCGATCTGCGCGAGGCCATGAGCGCATGGACCTGACCTTCGTTTCCGGCTGGGCCGGGTTTCCGGCGCTCTTTCCCGACGTCCCCGGGGACGCGCGCTTTCTCGCGCCCTTCGCCGGGCTGGACGAGGCCGGGGTTCTGGCGGGTCTGGAACGCGGGGGCGACCTCCTGTTGGCCTGGTCCACGGGCGCGCACATCGCGCTCAAGCACCGCGAGCGGATTCTGCCGCGTTACGGCCGCGTGGTCCTGGCCGCGCCGTTTCTGCATTTCAGCAGCTTCACCCCGGCCCGCGTGCTGCGGCTCATGCGCCGGGCCCTGGCCGCCGACCCGGTCGGGACCGTGGCGGCCTTTCATGCCAAATGCGGAGCTGCTCCCACGCCCCTTCCCGGGGATGTCGCCCCGGCGGAGCTGGACGCGGGCCTGGCCTTTCTGGCCGAGTCCTCGGCCGACCCGGCTCCGGGCGTTCCGGCCGCCCACGTCCTCGTGCTCCACGGCGCGGACGACGCCATCGTCCCGGCCGAGGCCGCGCGGAGCTGCCTGGAGGCGTTGCCGGGGGCGCGCTTCCTGGCCCTGGAGGGCGGGCACTTCCTGCTCTTTTCCGTGTTGTTGGAGGCCGCCCGTGCGTGACGGCGTGCGCCGGGCCTTCGAGCGGGCCCGGGACACCTACCGCGAGGCCGCCCGGGTCCAGGCCGAGGTGGCGGTGGAGTGCGCCCGGCTGGCCGGGGACGGCCCCCTGGGCGGCGTGCTGGAGATCGGCGCGGGCTGCGGCCTGCTCAGCGAGCTTCTGGCCCCCCGCGCCGCTGGGCCCTACGTGGCCCTGGACCTTTCCCCGGCCATGCTCGGCGCGCTGCCGGTCCCGGGCGTGCTGCGCCTGGCCGCCGACGGCGAGGCCCCGCCCCTGCGGCCGGGCTCCTTCGACTTCCTGGCCAGCGCCTCGGCCATGCAGTGGTTCGTCCGGCCCGAGATATCGCTGCCCGCCTGCCTGGGCCTGCTGCGGCCCGGCGGCGGCTTCGTCCTGGCCCTGTTCACCGAGGGCACCCTGGCCGAACCGGCCTGGGCCGCCCGGGTCTCCGGTTTCGGCTCGTTCTGGCCCCTGCGCCCGGCCGGGGCCTACGAATCAATGCTGGCGGCCATTCCCGGCCTGCGCTTCCAGGCCGAGGTGCGGGAGTACGTCCTGCATTTCCCCACGGCGCGCGAGGCCCTGCGTTCCCTGCGCCGCAGCGGCGCGGGTTTCGGCGGCGGCCGCCCCCGGCCGGACAAGGCGCGCTACCGGGCCTTCCTGGGGGCCTACGAGGAGCGCTTCGGGGAGGAGCGCGGCCTGCCGCTGACCTACCGGGCGGTCTTCTTCCGGGGCACGGTGGGGCGCTGAGGCGGCCTCAGGGCTTCTCGGCCCAGAGGATGAACACCGGGTTCTGGGCCTTGAAGCGCAGGTCCCCGGCCAGCCGGTCCGAGGTGCTGGCCTGGAGCTGCGTGACCCCGAAGTGCCAGTTGAGTCGCTCCAGGCATCCCTTGGCCCGGTGCAGGGTGTCCAGGAGGATGCAGTGGATGACCACGCGACCGCCGGACTTGAGCCTGCGGCAGGCCTCCTCCAGCACGGCGTTGTCCTGGCCCAGCCCGCCGCCGATGAACACGCGGTCCGGGTCGGGCAGGCCCTTCAGGCAGCCGGGCATCTCCCCGTGCACGGTCTCCACGGCCCAGGCGCCCATGCGGCGCACGTTCTCGCGGATCATGGCCGCGCGGTTGCGGTTCTTCTCCACGGCGAAGACCCGGCCGCGCGGGGCCAGGTGCGAGGCCTCGATGGACACCGAGCCGCAGCCCGCGCCCAGGTCCCAGACCAGGGCCTGGGGCGGCACGGCCAGCAGGGCCAGCCCGGCGGCGCGCACGGCCAGCTTGGTGATGAGCTCCTTCTCGTGAAAGAAGTAGTGGTCCGGGGTGCCCAGGCAGGGCGGAATCTCCGGCGGGTACTGGCGCTCGAAGACCACCACGTTGAGCGGGGCGAAGGTCTGGTCCCAGGCCTCCTCCAGGGTCACCTCCCGCACGCGTTCCTCGGACGTGCCGATGTTCTCCAGCACGGACATGCTGAAGCCGTCGGTGCCGCGCTCCAGCAGGGCCCGGGCGATGGCCTGGGGCGTGTTCTCCTCGTCGGTGAAGACGAGCACGTGGTCCGCGCGCACCAGGGCCGAGAAGAGCGGGGTGTAGTCCTGGCGTCCGTGCAGGGACACGGCGGCCGCGTCCTGCCAGGGGAATTTCAGCCGCGCGGCGGCCAGCTGGAGGGTGCTCACGTTGGGGTGGAAGACCACCCGCTCCGGGCCCAGGGCCTCCAGGAGCCGCTTGCCGAGGCCGTAGAACAGGGGGTCGCCGTCGGCCAGGACCACCACGCCGCCGTTGGCGGTCTCGGTCTCGATGTCGCGCAGCACGGCGTCCAGGGGGCCGGTGACGGGCAGGCGGCGCTCGGCCTTGGGGGCCAGGTCGCGGCCGCAGGCCTCCAGGAGCCGCCTGCCGCCCACGAGCACGCGGGCCTGGGCCAGGATTTCGGCGCAATCCGGCGGGGGAATGAGCGATCCGGGCGCGAGGCCCAGCACGTGCACGGGTTCAGGGGTCGTGTTCATGGGCGCGTTATAACGGGAAGCCCGCCCGGGGGGAAGGCCCCGGTTCCCTCTTGCAAGGGGGAGGGCTTTCCTCTAGTTCTGGCTCGAAACGACCCGAACAAGGGGTTCACGATGCGAAAGACGATCCTGACGGCCGCCCTCCTGCTGGCGGCCTTTCTCTGCCTGACGGCGGGCCCGGCCCGGGCCCAGGGCATGGTCACGCTGGTCTTCGACGACGGCCTGGCCTCGGTCTATACGAAGGCCCTGCCCATCCTGGAGAAGCGCGGCCTGCCGGCGGTCACGGCGCTCATCGCCGAGAACGTGCGCTGGCCCCACGAGGGCTTCATGACCAAGGAGCAGGCCCTGGATCTTCAGAAGCGGGGCTGGGAGATCGCCTCCCACAGCATCCACCACATCGGGCCCAAGATGATCCCCCTGCGTCTGGAGGACGAGCCGCTGACGCTCAAGCCGGTGAAGGTCCAGGGCGTCACGGTCTATCGCGCGCCCTACGCCTATTCCGACTGCGTGGCCGTGTTCCTGGACGACCTGCCTCTGGCCCCCATGGGTTCGCTCCAGGAAATGCTGACCACCGGCGGGGCCTTCTATCTCGACCCCAAGGCCAAGACCCTCGCCGTGCTGCCGCGCTTCGACCCCGGGGCCAAGAGCCTGACCGTGAAGGTCGGCTCGTATGAGCGCGAGCTGCGCGACTCCCGCGAGGAACTGCGCGGCCACGGCCTGGACGTGAGCGCCTACGTGGCCCCGTTCAGCCAGTGGACGCCCGAGAGCCGGGATATCTCCGCCCGTTATTACACCCTGGCCGCCTCCCTGGGCGACGGGGTCAACGAGCCCGCGCCCGCCGGGTCCGGCGTGGTCCGCCGCAACGAGGCCTACGACCCCCACAACCTGGAGCGCTATTCCGTGCGCGCGGCCACCAGCCTGGAAGAGCTCCAGACGTTGATCCGCGAGAACGCCATCGAGGAGGACGACTGGGTGGTGCTCTGTCTGCACGGGGTCGGGGCCGACGCCTACGAGCCCATCAGCGAGGAGAAGCTGGCGGCCCTGGCCGACTGGCTGCGCCGGAACCGCGTCAGCGTGGTGACCCTGAGCCAGGGCGCGCTGCTCCAGAGTCTGGGCCGCTAGAGCAGGCGGCCGCCCTCCAGGTCGAAGACCGCGTAGGCGATGTCCGGGGCCCTGTCCCCGGCGAAGCCGCGCGCGGCCTCGGCCGCGCGTCCGGCCAGGAGCCGGAGCAGGGCGGGCAGGGCCGGGTCCGCGCGCAACAGGTCGAGCAGTTCGCGGGCCGTGTTCACCCCGGCGGCGCGCGCCGCGCCCTCGGGCGCGATTCCCGCATCCGCGCACCAGTCCGCCACCCGGTCGAAGTTCAGGCCCGCCTCGCGGGCGTGGGTGTTGGCCAGGCCCAGGGCCTGCTTGACGAGCTTGCCGAAGAACACCGCCCAGGTGATCCGGGCGAAGCCCTTTTCCGCCGCCAGCCGGGTGGCCTCGGCGAAGAAGTCGGCGGCCTGGACCACGCCCAGTTCCGGGGTTCCGGGCTCGGCCTCGCGCCAGCCGCGTTCGCTGCGCCGCCCGGTGGTCAGCACGATTTCCGCCAGCCCGGCGGCCCGGGCCACGTCCAGGGCCTCGGCGATGGAGGCCAGCCAGGAGTCGTGGCTGTAGGGCCGGACGATCCCGGCCGTGCCCAGGATGGAGATGCCGCCCAGGATGCCCAGGCGGGCGTTCATGGTCTTCCTCGCCAGTTCCTCGCCCGCCGGGGCCTCGATGACCACCCGCGCGCCCGCGCCCAGGCCGGAGTCCTCCAGGGCCTCGGCCACGGCCCGGGCGATCTGCTCCCTGGGGGCCGGGTTGATGGCGGGCTCTCCCGGCGGCACGGGCAGACCGGGCAAGGTCACTCTTCCGATCCCTCTCCCGCCTTCGAGGATGATTTCTCCATCCCTCAAGCCGGATTTTTGTTCCACAAAGGCATGAATCTCCGCCCCATCAGTCACGTCGGGGTCATCGCCGGCGTCCTTGATGACCACGGCCCGGGCCCCGCTCCCTTCGGCCCCGCAACGGGCCACGGGCACCGTGAGCCGCCCGCCGCCGGGCAGGGGCACGTCCACGTTGCCCGGCGCGGTCCAGGTGGCCAGGAACAGGGCCGCTGCCTTGGCCGCCGCGGCGGCCGCCGTGCCGGTGGTGAAGCCCTCGCGCAGCGGGCGGGACGCGGCGCTCACACGGCCTCCGGTCCGGAGAGCACGCGCAGCCCGGCCGCCCGGGCCATATGCCGGAGCATGTTCTTGAACAGAAAGGCGTGGGACGGGTAGAAGGCCCACCAGTAGGCCAGGCCCCAAAGCCCCCTGGGCAGGAAGCTCGGAGTCATGGACAGCCGCGTGGGACCGCTCTCCTGGCGCTCGATGCGGAATTCCAGCAGGGCCTCGCCCGGCAGGCGCATTTCGGCCAGGAGCAGGAGGCGGCGCGGCGGGTCCACGGCCAGCACCCGCCAGAAGTCCAGATGGTCGCCCACGGCCGGAGTCTCGGCCGAGCGGCGGCCGCGCGTGAAGCCCGGTCCCCCGGCCAGCTTGTCCATGAGGGCCCGCAGCCGCCAGAGCAGGTCGCCGAAATACCAGCCCGTGTCCCCGCCGATGCGGGCCACCACTTCCCAGGCCTGTTCCGGAGTTCCGGCCAGGGTCACGGAGTAGGTGGTGCGGAAGACCGCGCCCCCGGCGTAGGGCGCGTCGCCGCAGGCCGCCCATTCCGGCAGGCAGGCCGACCCGGCGTCGAAGCAGCAGGAGGGCACGGCGTTCTGGCGGGTGCGGTCCAGGGCCGTGGCGATGGCCTCGCGGCAGGAGAGCAGCTCCTGCGGGAGGAGTTCGCGGATGCGCTCGTCGCGGCAGACCACCTCGTTGGCCAGGCCCTCCACCAGGGGCCGCACCAGGGCCGCGGGCACCGGCGTGACGAGGTTCACCCACCAGGCCGAGAGCCGGGGCGTGAGCACGGGCAGGGCCAGGATGAGCGGCGGCCTGATCCCGGCCACCTCGGCATAGAGCCGGAACAGCTCCCGGTAGGAGAGCACGTCCGGCCCGCCGATCTCGTAGGTCCGGCCGGCCGTCTCCTCGTGCTCCAGGCATCCGGCGAGATATTCCAGCACGTTGCTGATGGCCGCGGGTTGGCACTTCGTATCCACCCAGCGCGGGGTGAGCATGAACGGCAGGCGTTCGCAGAGGTGGCGCAGGATTTCGAAGGAGGCGCTGCCCGAGCCGAGGATCATGGCCGCGCGCAGCTGGGTCACGGCCGCCGGGCCCAGGGCCAGGAGTTCGCCCACCTCGTGGCGCGAGCGCAGGTGCTCGGAGAGCCGGGCCGAGTCGTCGCCCAGGCCCGAGAGGTAGATGATCCTGGCCAATCCGCTGGCCTTGGCCGCCCGGACCATGTTGCAGGCCGCCTTGCGGTCC
Organism: Desulfovibrio aminophilus; assembly: GCF_023660105.1. Taxonomy (NCBI): domain Bacteria; kingdom Pseudomonadati; phylum Thermodesulfobacteriota; class Desulfovibrionia; order Desulfovibrionales; family Desulfovibrionaceae; genus Desulfovibrio; species Desulfovibrio aminophilus. Next base: position 10,339 of record NZ_JAMHGA010000043.1, read on the forward strand.
AGGGCCGCGAAGTCGCGGGCCCCGGGGCGCATGGAGTGGACCAGGTAGTAGGCCGCGCGGCAGCCGCGCATGGCCTCGGTCAGGGACGCCTCGTCCAGGGCGTCGGCCACGACCGGCTCCAGGTTCGGATGCCGCCCCCAGGGCCGGGAGCGGATCTTTTCCAGCGAACGCCCGGCCGCGCGCACCCGGAAGCCGCGCTCCAGGAGCAGGGGGACCAGCCGCCCGCCCACGTAGCCCGTGGAGCCCAGGACCAGGACCGGGCTGCCGCTCCGTTCCATGCGCAACCTCCTCGGTTCGGGATCAGCCCGGCGCGCTCACCGGGCCGCGCAGGATGCGCGCCCCGGCGGCCCGGGCCATATGCTTGAGCATGGGCCGGAACACGAGATGGTGGGAGGGCGCGATGCACCACCAGTAGAGCATGCCGCCGAATCCCCGGGGCTCGAAGCTCGGGGTCATGCGCAGCTCGGTGCCGCCGTCGGGCAGGGGCGTCACGCCGAACTCCAGCAGGGCCTCGCCCGGAGCCCGCATCTCGGCCCGGAGCAGCAGCCGCCTCGGCTCGTCCACCTCCACCACCCGCCAGAAGTCCAGGAAGTCGCCCATGGCCACGGTGTCCGGGCTGCGGCGTCCCCGGCACAGCCCGGGCCCGCCGAAGAGTTCGTCCACGAAGCCGCGCATCCGCCAGAGGAAGTCCCCGAAGTACCAGCCCGTGTCCCCGCCGATGCGCTTGACCACGTTCCAGGCCGTTTCCGGCGACCCGGCCAGGACCACGGAGAAGGTGTCGCGGAAGACCCTGGCTCCGGGCGCGGCCGGGCCCTTGGCCCACTGGGGCAGGCGCGTGGAGCCCGCGTCGAAGCAGGAGGAGGGCACGTCGTGGCGGCGCACGCTCTCCAGGGCCTCGGCGATGGCCTCCCGGCAGGAGCGCAGGGGGATGGGCAGGATCTCGCGGATGCTCTCGTCGCGGCAGATGACCTGGGTGCGCATGCGTTCCACCAGGGGCTTGATGAGCGACACGGACATGGGCGTCACGAGGTTGATCCACCAGATGGAGAGCTTCGTGCTGCGCATGGGCAGGGTCAGGATGAGCCGCCGGGGCAGCCCGGCCACCTCGGCGTAGAGCCGGAACAGTTCGTTGTAGGTGAGCACGTCCGGCCCGCCGATCTCGTAGGTCTTGCCGGTGGTCTCCGGCGTCTCCAGGCAGCCCGCGAGGTATTCCAGCACGTCCGCGACGGCGATGGGCTGGCAGAGGGTGTTGGCCCAGCGCGGGGCCACGAGCACGCGCAGGTGTTCGCAGAGCGCGCGGATCATCTCGAAGGAGGCCCCGCCGGAGCCGAGCACCAGGGGCGTGCGCAACTGGGTCAGGGGCGCGGCCAGGGAGAGGATTTCGCCCACCTCGTAGCGCGAGCGCAGCTGTTCGGTGAGGTGCTCCGGGTCGCCGCCCAGGCCGGTGAAGTAGATGATCCGGGGCAGCTTGGCGGCCAGGGCCGCGCGCACCACGGAATAGGCCAGGCGGCGGTCCAGGGAGGCGAAGTGCGAGGCCCCGGGCTTGATGGAGTGCACGAGGTAGTAGAGGGCCTTGCAGCCGCGCATGGCCTCGGCCAGGGCCTCGGAGTCCAGGGCGTCGGCGCGCACGATCTCCAGGTTCGGGTGGCGTCCCCAGGGCCGGGACTGGAGCTTGCGGATGGATCGCACGGCGGCGCGCACGCGATGGCCGCGCTCCAGGAGCAGGGGGACCAGCCGCCCGCCCACGTAGCCCGTGGCGCCCATCACCAGAACGGGCGAGGTGTTCCGGTCCACGTCAGTCCTTCTTTTCCCAGCCCAGCAGGGTCATGCAGTCCTCGAAGACCCGCGCGCGGTCGGATTCCTTGGCGCGGTCGGCCTCGGCCCGGCAGGTGGCCGAGTCCGCGTCGAAGCGCTTGTCCTCCTCGCGGGGGCCGGCGATGTACGGGTGGGTCCACTGCCGGCCGCAGCCGGACAGGGCCAAGGCCGCCAGCAGCAGGGCGGCGACGGCGGCGCGTCTCATTCTTCCTCCTCCTCGTGCTCGTCCTTCAGGCTGCGGGCCATGAGGTCCTTCACGGCCTGTGCCGGGGGCAGGTCGGCGTGCAGGATGCGGTGGACCTGCTCGGTGATGGGCAGCTCCACGCCGATCTTTTTCGCCAGGGCGTGCATGGCCTCGGTGGTCTTCACGCCCTCGGCCACGGTGCGGGTCCCGGCCATGATCTCGGAGAGCTTCATGCCCTGGCCCAGCTTGAGGCCCACCTGGCGGTTGCGCGAGAGGTCGCCGGTGCAGGTGAGCACGAGGTCGCCCATGCCCGAGAGGCCCATGAAGGTCTTGGCCCGCGCGCCCATGGCCACGCCCAGGCGGCTCATCTCGGCCAGGCCCCGGGTGATGAGCGCGGCGCGGGCGTCGTGGCCGAAACCCAGGCCGTCGGCGATGCCCGCCGCGATGGCCATGACGTTCTTCACCGCGCCGCCCAGCTCCACGCCCCGGTAGTCCGTGCTCGTGTAGACCCGGAAGGCCGGGGTGGAGAAGGCCTCGCGCAGGGAGCGGCCCAGCTCGCGGTCCGCGCAGCCGAGCGTCACGCTGGTGGGCATGCCCCGGGCCACCTCGAAGGCGAAGGACGGGCCCGAGAGCACGGCGTAGCGCGGCGAGAGCCCGGCCAGGGCCTCCTCCACCACCACGGACATGGGCTCCAGGGTGTCCATCTCGATGCCCTTGCTGGCGCAGACGATCACCGGCCGCTCGGGCAGGTGGCCGCGCAGGCTCTCCAGGGAGCGGCGCAGGAACTGGCTGGGGATGACCACCAGGACCGCCTCGGCCCCCTGGAGCGCCGCGGCCGGGTCGGAGTGGGCGGTGAGTTCCGGGCAGAGCTTCACGCCCGGCAGGAAGGACGGATTTTCGTGGTCCTCGTTGACGGAGCGGACCACGTCTTCCTCGCGGGCCCAGAGCCGCACGGGAAGGCCCTTGCGGCAGAGCATGTCGGCCAGGGTCGTGCCCCAGGCCCCCGCGCCCAGCACGGCGATGCGCATGAACGTCTCCTTTTCGGGCCGGCCTCGGCCCGCCCGTTTGTCGTCCTTTTCGGTCCGGGACCGGGTGGAACCCGCCGGACATGTCTTTTGAGAGTACCCGTCAGGGCTTCCGGTTGCAAGGCCGGGCCGTTGCGGGTAAGTGGGCCGGTATGGAAAAGATCGCGTTCACCCCCCTGGAAGAGAGGATCCTGGCCCTGGCCGGCGGCGACCTGCCGGATTCCGCGACGCCCTTCGCGGACATCGCCGAGGCCGTGGGCACGGACGAGAAGACGGTGCTCGACCTGCTGCGCGGGCTCAAGGAGCGCGGCGTGATCCGGCGCTTCGGGGCCACCCTGCGGCACCAGAAGGCGGGCTACGGGCACAACGCCATGGTGGCCTGGCGCGTGGACGACCCGGACGAGGCCGCCCGCGTGGGCGAACTGCTGGCCTCCCGGCCGGAGATCAGCCACGCCTACGAGCGCCGCACCTATCCCGAGTGGCCCTACAATCTGTACACCATGATTCACGGCCGCAACCCGGGCGACAGCCTGAAGGTGGCCGAGGAGCTGTCCCGGGTCACGGGCGTCACGGACTACGCCGTGCTCAACAGCCTGCAGGAATTGAAAAAGACATCCATGCGCTATTTTCGCGAGGAGGACGAGGAATGACCAGTTCCGCCGAATGGTTCCGTCGGGCCCAGGACGTCCTGCCCGGCGGCGTGAACAGCCCGGTCCGGGCCTGCCGCAGCGTGGGCTGCGATCCCCTGTTCATCGAGAGCGCCCGGGGCGGCCGCATGCGCACCGTGGACGGCCGGGAGCTCATCGACTACGTGCTCAGCTGGGGCCCGATGATCCTCGGCCACTGCGACATCGAGGTGGTGGCGGCCGCGCGCGAGGCCGTTGACCGGGGTTCGAGCTACGGCGCGCCCTGCCCCGGCGAGGTGGAGCTGGCCGAGGCCGTGCGGCGGCTCATGCCCGGCATGGAGATGATGCGCATGGTCTCCTCGGGCACCGAGGCCACCATGAGCGCCCTGCGCCTGGCCCGGGGCTTCACCGGCCGGGACAGGCTCATCAAGTTCGACGGCTGCTACCACGGCCACAGCGACGCCTTCCTGGCCAGCGCGGGCTCGGGGCTGGCCACCCTGTCCATTCCCGGCACGCCCGGCGTGCCCGCCGACGTCGTGGCCCACACCCTCATCGCGCCCTACAACGACCTGGAGGCCGTGGAAGACCTCTTCAACCGCCACGGCCGGGAGATCGCCTGCGTCATCGTCGAGCCCGCGGCCGGAAACATGGGCCTCGTGCTCCCGGAGCCGGGCTTCCTGCAAGGACTGCGGGCCCTCTGCGACCGCTTCGGCGCGCTGCTCATCTTCGACGAGGTCATCACCGGCTTCCGGCTGGCCCTGGGTGGGGCCCAGGAGCGCTACGGCGTGCGGCCGGACCTGACCACCCTGGGCAAGATCATCGGCGGCGGCTTCCCGGTGGGCTGCTTCGGCGGCCGCCGCGAGGTCATGGAGCACGTGGCCCCGCTGGGCCGGGTCTACCAGGCCGGAACCCTCTCCGGGAATCCGGCGGCCATGGCCGCCGGACTGGCCACCCTGCGCCGCCTGGAGGGCTGCGACTACGCCGCCCTGGAGCGCCGCACCCTGGCCTTCGCCCGGGAGCTCAAGGCCGTGCTGGAGGAAAAGGGCCTGCCCGTGCAGCTGAACCACGTGGCCTCGATCTTCACGCTCTTCTTCACCAAAAACCCGGTGACGGACTTCGACACGGCCAAGACCACGGACACGGAGGCCTATTCCGTGTTCTTCCGCCAGATGCGGGAGGCCGGGGTGAACCTCGCGCCCTCGGGCTACGAGTGCACCTTCACCTGCTTCGCCCACACCGAGGAGGACTTCGCGGCCACCGTGGACGCCGCGCGGCGGGTGAAGTTCTAGCGGGCCGGAGGCCCGGGACGCATGCCGGACGCCATCGCGGTCTACGCCCTGACCCCCGGCGGCCTGGAGCTGGCGCGGCGGCTGGCCCCCGGACTGGACGCCGGGGTCTTCGCCCCGGCCCGGCTGGCCGGGGAGGGCGAGCGGGGCTTCGAGAGCCTGGCTGCCTGCCTGGCCGAGACCTTCGGCCGCTATTCCGGGCACGTCTTCGTGGCTGCGGCCGGGCTCGTGGTCCGGCTGATCGCCCCGCGCCTGCGCGGCAAGGACCGCGATCCGGCCGTGCTCGTCCTGGACCAGGAGGGCCGCTTCTGCGTCAGCCTGCTCTCCGGCCACCTGGGCGGGGCCAACGCCCTGGCTCGGCGCGTGGCCGGACTCAGCGGCGGGCAGGCCGTGGTCACCACGGCCACGGACTCGGCCGGGCTGCCCTCCCTGGACCTTCTGGCCGTGGAGCGCGGACTGGCCATCGGCGACCTCTCGGCCGTGAAGCGGGCCAACGCCCTGCTCCTGGAGGGCGTCGTCCTGGACGTGGAGGATCCGGACCAACGGCTGGGCGACCTGGACCCCGCGCATTTCCGCCGGGTCTCCTCCGGCGGCCGGGTGCGCGTGGACTGGCGCGCGGCCGGGGAGGGCGGCGTCCTGGTCCTGCACCCGCGCGTGCTCTGGGCCGGGATGGGCTGCCGCAAGGGCGCCCCGGCGGCCGAGATCAGGGAATTGCTGGAGTCGGTCTTCGCCGGGGAGGGCCTGGCCCTGGCGAGTCTGGCCGGGATCGCCAGCGTGGCGGACAAGGCCGGGGAGCCCGGCCTGCTGGAGGCCGCGCGGGAACTCGGTGTCGAATTGCGGTTCTTTTCGCGGGAGGATCTCTCCCGCGTGGCGGTGCCCACGCCGTCGGCGCTGGTGCGCAAACACATGGGCCTGGAGGGAGTATGCGAGGCTGCGGCGATGTTGGCCGCCGACGGACCGCTGGTCGTGCCCAAGCGCAAGACCCGGCGGGCGACCCTGGCCGTGGCCCTGGGCTGCTGAGCGTCGTCGGGCTGGGCCCGGGCGACCCGGGGCTGCTCTGCCCCCTGGCCCGGGCGGCCTTGGGTGCGGCGGACGCCGTGGTCGGCTATTCCGGCTACCTGGACCTGCTGGAGCCGGACCTGCTGGAAGGCCGCGAGGTGGTCTCCACGGGCATGACCGGCGAGGTGGAGCGCGCGGGCCGGGCCGTGGATTTGGCCCTGGCCGGGCAAAACGTGGCCGTGGTCTCCAGCGGCGACGCCGGAATCTACGCCATGGCGGGCCTGGTGCTGGAGGTCCTGGAGGAGCGCGGCCTGCTGGACCGCGTGCCCTGCGAGGTCGTGCCCGGCGTCCCGGCCCTGGCCGCGGCCGCGGCCCTGCTCGGCGCGCCCCTGACCCACGACTTCGCCTGCGTGAGCCTTTCGGACCTGCTGACCCCCTGGGAGGTCATCGAGAAGCGGCTGGACGCGGCGGCCGGGGCGGATTTCGTCCTCGTGCTCTACAACCCGCGCTCCAAGCGCCGGGCCGGCCACCTGGAGCGGGCCCTGGCCGTGATCGCCCGGCACCGGGGGCCGGACACCCCGGTGGGCGTGGTCTGCCGGGCCTATCGGCCGGGACAGCGCGCGGAGGTCTCCCGGCTGGCGGACGTGGACTGCGGGGGCGTGGACATGCAGACCATCGTGGTGGTGGGCGCTTCCTCCAGCCGCGCGGCCGGAACGCGGATGCTCACTCCCCGCGGCTACGCGGGGAAGTATGATCTCGGCGGAGGAGCGCGCAAGGTCCGGCAAAGACTTGCCAACACCCGGTCAAAAGCGTAAAAGACAAAATGCGCAAAGGGAGTTCCGGGCCAAGACCGGCTTTCGCGCAGTGGATGGAGAAGTGGTTTCGAGTTGTCTGGCAATTGGAAAGTGGAGACAAGGAGGAACGAGGAGAATGAAGCGCATCGTCATCATCAGCGTGGTCTGCGCGGCTCTGGTCGGCTTCGTGGCCCTGCCGGTCCTGTTCGCCGCCGACGCCCCCAAGCAGGACATCGTCATGAAGTCCCCCGGCGCGGCCACCCAGGGCACCGTCACTCTCAGCCATGCCAAGCACGGCAAGCAGAAGTGCGAGGAGTGCCACCACAAGATCAAGGAAAATCCCAAGGACTACAAGTGCGGCACCTGCCACAATGACCTGAAGGCGAAGAAGGGCGACAATTCCTACTACGCCGCCTTCCACGCCCCCACCAGCAACCACAGCTGCATGGGCTGCCACAAGAGCATGAAGCAGGGCCCCACCGCCTGCAACAAGTGCCACGCGAAGAAGTCGTAATGACCGGTTGACCTGGGGGCCGCCTCGGCGGCCCCCAGCGTCTTCAAAATCCCCGAGGTGAGCGTATGTGTCCGGCCAAACCGGAAGCCCCCCGCGATGAAGACCTGCTCGATCTGAGCGACATCGCGGACGAAGGGTCCGCTGCCTCCTCCGAACCCATGGACGCCGACGATCTGGACGCCAGCTTCGAGCAGGAGCTGGAGGAGCTTTTCGCCGAGGACCTGGGGGAGGACCCCAAGCCCGCCAAGGCGCAGGCCCCAACCGAGAAGGCGGGGGCTTTCGACGACGCCCTTCTGCTGGAGGACGAGGACGCGGGCGCTGCCCTGCCGGACATCGACCTGACCCCGCCCGACGAAGCCGCCTCCGGGGCCATGGACGCCGCCGGTCTCGACGAGCTCATCGACGACATGGGCCCTGGCCGCGCGAAGCCCGCCGCCCCGGCGGAACCCGAGATTTCCCTGGACGACGCCCTGATCCTGGACGAGGGCTCCATCGCGGCCGACGCGGAGCCGGAGGCCGGGGAGGAGGCCATTCTCAGCCTGGACGACCTGGTGGCCGAGGAGGCCGGAGAGGAGCCCCTGACCCTGGACGACGCCCTGGTCACGGACGCCACCGAGCCCCTGGACCTGCCCGAGGCCGAGATCGTGCTCGACGAGGCCGCCGCCGAGGAGCCGGAGATCGCCCTGGGCGAGGCCCTGGAGGAACCGGCCGCCGAGGTCGAGATTTCCCTGGACGACGTGCTGGCCGAACCGGCCGCCGAACCCGAGATTTCCCTGGACGACATGCCGGCCGAGCCGGAGATTTCCCTGGACGACGTTTTGGCTGAGCCCGCCGCCGAGCCCGAGATTTCCTTGGATGACGCGCTGGCCGAACCCGCCGTTGCCGAGGAGCCGGAGATCGCCCTGGACGAGGCCCTGGCCGAACCCGTCGCGGAACCCGCGGCCGAAGCCGAGATTTCCCTGGACGGCATGCCGGCCGAGCCGGAGCCCGAGCTGCTCGAAGGCATGACCGACGCCGAGATCGCGGCCGACGACGCCTCGGGACGCGGGCTGGACGAGATCGACGTGTCTCCGGACGACATCCCGGTGCACGTCCCCGCCGTCGAGCCCGTGGCCGAGCCGATGAGCGCCGAACCCGAGGGCATGACCGACGCCGAGATCGCGGCCGACGACGCCTCGGGGCATGGGCTGGACGAGATCGACGTGTCCCCGGACGACATGCCGGTGCATGTCCCCGCCGCCGTGGAGGCGGCCGAGGCCCTGCACGAGCCCGGCGAGTCCGTGCTGAGCGAAGTGCTGCTGGGCGAGGACGCGCCCGAGGCCATGCCCGGCCTGGACGGCGCGCTGGCCGAGACCTCGGCCGACGCCGCGCTGCTCGGCCTGGACCTCGAGGAGGCCGGGGACGACTCCGTGGACGTGGACGCCCTGCTGGACCAGATCGGCGACGAGGACATCCAGGCCGCCCTGGTGGGCCCGGACGCCGAGCAGGGCGCGGACGCGCCGGAGCACATCCTGACCCTGGTGGAGGAGCGCGTGGGCGTGCTCACCGCCGAATTGCGCGAGACCCTGCGCGCCGAGCTGGCCGCCGAGATCAAGGCCCTGGTGGAGCAGGCCGTGCCCCGCGAGGCCGCCCGGATCATCCGCGAGGAGATCGCGGCCCTGACCCGCGAGCTGGCCGCCGGGGACGACTGATTCTTTCGCGGTTCCGGTCCGCCGGAGACCGCTGAGGCGAGCGGCGGGGAGCCGCCGGGAGCGATCCCGGCGACTCCCCGCCGTCCGCGTTTCCCGGCCCCCGTCGAACTCGACGGCCGGGGGGCTTCATGATAATGGACCGGGAAAAAAAGAGGGGGGCTTTCCGGTTTCTCTCTTTTTCCCGCCCGGCGTCCACGACCATGGGGGTCGAGGCCATTTCCCCCCGGGCGGGTTTTTTCCTGCCCGGGGGGCCGAAACACGGGGGTGCGCATGGATAAGCTGGAAAAGCAGGCCCTGCAGGTGGCCAAGGAAGTGGTCATCAAGTTCATCGAGGTGGGCCGCGTCTCGCCCAACGGCTTCGGCGAGGTCTTTCAGGCCATCTACCAGGACGTGCTGCGGGCCGTGCAGGGCGGCGGCGGGCTGCCGGAGTCCGGGGACGACGCGTGAGCGAGGTTCCCCCCGAGGCGCACGGCCGCAAGGTGGCGGCCATGTTCGGCCGCATCGCCCGCTGGTACGACTTCCTCAACCGGCTCCTGTCCCTGGGCCAGGACGTCTGGTGGCGCTACCGCCTGGCGCGGGCCGTGAACGCGCCGGAGAACGGGCTGGTCCTGGACCTGGCCGCCGGGACCCTGGACGTGTCCGTGGAGCTTCTGCGCCAGCGGCCGGATTTGCGCGTGGCGGCCCTGGACTTCTCCCTGCCCATGCTGGCCGTGGGCCGCGAGCGCAAGCTCCGGGGGCGGCGGGCCGAACGCATCTTTCCGGCCCAGGCCGACGGCCGCGCCCTGCCCCTGGCCGACGCCTCGGTGGACGCCGCGACCATCGCCTTCGGCATCCGCAACATCAAGCCGCGCTCCGAGGCCTACGCCGAAATCCTGCGCGTGCTCAAGCCGGGCGGGCGGTTCTGCGTCCTGGAGTTCGGCACGGGCAGCCGGAGGGTCTGGAAGGGGCTGTACAATTTCTATCTCGACAAGCTGCTCCCGGCCATCGGGCGGATCGTCTCCCGCGACGACGGGGCCTACCGCTACCTGGCCGACACCATCCGGGCCTTCCCGGACGAGCGGACCCTGGCCCGGGAACTGCTGGATGCGGGGTTCGACAAGGTCTACCACCTGCCCATGCTCTCGGGCATCGTGTTCCTGCACGTGGCGGCCAAGAAGGCGGACTAGAGCGAGCGGCCGAAGGAGACCAGGAGCACGCCCAGGATGATGGCCGTGAGGCCCATGATGCGCAGGTGGCGCGGCGGCCGTTCGGCCAGCGCCACCAAGATCCGGGGCATGTGTTCGGCGAAGAGGAAGTAGGGCAGGCCCTCGATGACGAAGGCCAGGCCCAGGGCGATGAAGAAGATCGTCCAGTCGAAGTGCATGAATCATGGTAGCCCGGCGTGGCCGGGTTGTCCACAGACGCCGCGCGTCGCGGCCGAGGGAATGAGCAGATGGTGACTTTCGAGGCGATCCGCGAGCGCGAGTCCCGGGTGGCGGTGGTCGGCCTGGGCTATGTCGGCCTGCCCCTGGCCGTGGCCCTGGCACGGCATTTCGACGTTCTGGGCTTCGACATCTCCGCCCCGAGGGTGGAGGAGCTGAAGCGGGGCCGCGACCGCACCGGCGAGGTGGACCCGGCCGACCTGGCCGCCACCACGGCGGAGTTCTCCGCCGACCCGGCCTGCCTGTCCAGGGCCGGGGTGATCATCGTGGCCGTGCCCACGCCCATCGACGAGCACCGCAATCCCGACGTGCGGCCCGTGACCGGGGCCAGCGCCACCGTGGGCCGCCACCTCGCCCCGGGCAGCGTGGTGGTCTACGAATCCACGGTCTGGCCCGGCCTCACCGAGGAACTCTGCGTGCCGATCCTGGAGCGTGAGTCCGGCCTGGCCTGCGGCCGCGACTTCCAGGTGGGTTATTCGCCGGAGCGCATCAACCCGGGCGACAAGAAGCACACCCTGGCCACCATCGTGAAGGTCGTGGCCGGGCAGACCCCGGAGTGCGCCGAGCTGCTGGCCGGGGTCTACGGCGCGGTGGTCGAGGCGGGCGTGTTCCGCGCGCCGGACATCAAGACCGCCGAGGCCGCCAAGGTCATCGAGAACACCCAGCGGGACCTGAACATCGCGCTCATGAACGAGCTGTCCATGATCTTCGGCCGCATGGGCATCGACACCCTGGACGTGCTGGAGGCCGCCGGGACCAAGTGGAACTTCCTGCATTTCCGGCCGGGCCTGGTGGGCGGCCACTGCATCGGCGTGGACCCCTACTACCTGACCTTCAAGGCCGAGTCCCTGGGCTTCCATCCCCAGGTCATCCTGGCCGGGCGGACCATCAACGACTCCGTGGCCAAGTACGTGGCCGAGGCGGCCATCAAGCGGCTCATCCAGAAGGGCGGCGCGGTCAAGGGCGCGCGCGTGGGCGTGCTCGGCCTGACCTTCAAGGAGAACGTGCCGGACCTGCGCAACACCAAGGTCGTGGACCTGGTGCGCGAGTTGGAGGAGTACGGCCTGGAGGTTCTGGTCCACGACGCCATGGCCGACCCCGCCGAGGCCCACGAGGAATACGGGTTGCGGCTGGCCGGGCTGGACGAGCTGCGGAACCTGGACGCCCTGGTCCTGGCCGTGGCCCACGACCGCTACCGCGAGATTTCCCCGGCCGAGCTGAAGACCTGGTTCGCCCGCCCCGAGGAGGCCCTGGTGCTGGACGTGAAGGGCTTCTTCGACCGCGCCGAGCTGGCCCGCCTGGGCATGGCTCTCTGGCGGCTGTAGGCCCGGGAGAGCCGCCATGCCCATCGCCCTCGTCGCGGCCACGGCCAAGGAGATGCGCGGGGCTCTGGGCTTTCTCCAGGATCCTCCCGAGGTCGCGCCCGGCCGCGAGGAGCTGCTCGTCCTGGCGGGCCGCGAGATCGTGCCCTGCGTCACGGGCCTGGGCGTGGTCAACGCGGCCCTGGCCCTGGGCCGGATTCTCTCGCTTCCCGGCATCGAGGGCGTGGTCAACCTGGGCCTGGCCGGGGCCTTCGATCTCCGCGCCCTGCCCCTGGGCTCGATCTGCGTGGTTCGCCAGGAAATCTGGCCGGAATACGGGCTGCTGGGGCCGCGCGGCGCGGACCCCCGGGCCCTGGGCTTCGCCCTGGGCGAGGCCGACGGGGCCGCGGTCTGGGACCGCCTGGACCTGCATCCACGCCAAGCCGCCGCGCGGCTGGACCTGGGGCTTTCCGGGCTCTGGCCCGAGGCCGTCTCGCTCACGGTGAGCGGCGTCACCGGGACCCCGGAGCGCGCGGCCGAGCTGGAGCGGTCCTTCCGGGCCGACGTGGAGAACATGGAGGGCTTCGCCTTGGCCTACGGCTGCGCCCGGGCCGGGACGCCGTTCGTGGAGCTGCGCTCGATCTCCAACCGGGTGGGGTCGCGCCCGCCCGTGGACTGGGACCTCGACCTGGCGCTTTCGAGGTTGGGCGTGGCCTGCGCCGCGCTGTTCATGAACCGTTGACGGACCGCGAAAGTGCTTGCGCGGCGGCGGAAAATCAGGGAAAGTACGTGGAGCCCATGAACGACCTGCAGGCCTATTTCGAACAGGAGCTTCCGGTCATCAACGCCTTCCTGGAGGCCGAGACCGGCAAGCTGGACGGCTTGGTGCGCGACGTGGCCCGTTACGTCCTTCTGGGCGGGGGCAAGCGCATCCGGCCGGTCCTGACCATTCTCTCGGCCCGGGCCCTGGGCTATGCCGGGGACGACGCGGCCCCCCTGGCCTGCGCCCTGGAGATGCTCCACTCCGCCACGCTCATCCACGACGACATCCTCGACGGCGCGGAGACCCGCCGCCGCAAGGCCGCCGCCCATCTGGCCTTCGGCAACACCGAGACCATCCTGGCGGGCGACGTGCTCCTGGCCCTGGCCAACCGCCTGGGCGCGGGCTACGACATCCCGCGCATCAACTATCTCCTGGCCGAGGGCATCATGGCCACGGCCGCCGGCGAGATCCGCGAGATCGCCCACATCGCCGAGGCCCGCGCCGACCGGGGCGTCTACCTGGAGATCATCATCGGCAAGACCGCCCGGCTCATCGAGACGGCCTGCCGCTGCGGGGCGGCCCTGGCCACCCGCGACCGCGAGCCGGAAGACGCCCTCGGCGCTTACGGCCTGAACGTGGGCGTGGCCTTCCAGCTGGTGGACGACGCCCTGGACTACATTTCCCCGGAGTCCGTGACCGGCAAGCCCGAGGGCGGCGACCTGCGCGAGGGCAAGCTCACCTGGCCGCTGCTCCTCTTCCTGGAGGAGGAGGCCGACGGCCCCGAGATTCTGGCCCGCATCCGGGACAGGTCCCTGGACGAGCCCGCGCGGCGGGAGATCGTCGCCCGCGTGCGCGACAAGGGCTACGCCGACCGCACCCGCGCCGAGGCCGCCCGCTACGTGGGCGAGGCCAAGCGCGCCCTGGCCGCCCTGCCGGGCAGCCGTGAGCGCGAAATCCTGGTCCAGGCCGCCGATTTCGTCCTGGCACGCCGCAAGTGAGGCCGGGGAGGGGCCGCCCATGACCCTGGACCAGGTGGTCGATTCCCCCCAGACGCTGCGCCGTTTCAGCCCGTCCCCCGTGGTCTTGCGCCTGATGGTCGAGGCCGCCCGCCCGGAGCCCGACTTCCAGATCCTGGCCGAGATCATCCGCGCCGACCCGGCCCTGGCGGCCACGATCCTGGCCCTGGTCAACTCGCCGTTCTTCGGCCTGCCCAAGAAGGTTTCCGACATTCAGCGCGCGGCCGTGGTCCTGGGATCGCGGGAGCTGCTCAAGACCGCGCTGCTCGTCTCCCTGCGCAAGGACCGGGAGCAGGCCCTGCTCGAATCCGGCTACGACGCCGCCGAGGACTGGCGCATGGCGCTCTGGTCGGCCGTGGCCGCCGAGGCCCTGGCCAGACGGATCTGCCCGGAGCAGGCCGACCTGGCCTACATCTGCGCCCTGCTCAAGGACGTCTCCCTGCTCTTCCTGCGCTCGGCCTCGCCGGAACTGCTCATCCGGCGCGACCCGGGCCCGCTCACGGTCCTGGCCCAGGGCCAGCTGGCCGCCGAGCGCGAGGCCTGGGGCCTGGACCATCCCGGCCTGTCCCGGCTGCTCCTGGGCAAGTGGGGCCTGCCGCCGGAGATCGGCGAAGGCCTCAGCAAGCACCACGACCTGGAGGAGATGGAGGAGCGCGAGCCGCTGCAACGGGCCGTGATCCTGGCCACCCACTGGGCCGAGGTGGAGCTGTCCACCGGGCGCGGCCCCTTTCCGGCGGTGCGCTTCAGCCACCGGCTGCGCACCGCGCTCGGCCTGCGCGAGACCGAGCTGGAGGAGCTGCGCCAGGGCTGCCTGGTGCGCTTCGAGGCCCTGCTCAAGGGCCTGGGCCTGGGCGACGGCGCGGACGAGGGCTTCTTCCGGCACTCCATCAAGGCCATGCAGGAGGCCTACTTCCTGAGCATGGACCTGCCCTCGGCCGAGGGCGGGGTGGAGGCCGTGGCCCGGCTGGTGGCCCGGCAGCTGGCCCTGTCCTTCGACCTGCGGACCTTCGATCTGGCCCTGCGTTCGCCCCACAACGGCGGCTACCATCTCTTCCACAGCACCCCCGAGGGCGGGCTGAGCGCCGAACCCGGCCCCGCGCCCTCGGCCGAACTGGCCTGGTCCCTGCGGCTCAAGGGCGCGGCCCTGCGCTCCGGGGACCGCAAGTGGGGCGAGTTCCGGCACCACGCCCAGGACGTGCGCCCCGGGGACGCCGGGGCCCTGGACCTCTACCTGCGCTTCGTGGGCCAGGCCTACGAGACCTACTGCGCCCGGCAGGCGGTCATGGAGGAACGGGCCTCGGCCTTCGATTCGCTGCCCCTGGCCGTGGCCCGGCTCGGCGGGCGCGGCGAGGTCGTGGACACCAACCGCCGCTTCCGCGAGCTGGCGGACCTGGCGCCGGGCCAGTCGCGCGGCCGCAAGCTGGAACGCATCCTGGAGGATCGCCTGGGCCTGTACATGGGCCGGGAATGGCAGGAATTTCTGGAAGACGAGGCCAGGCCCGCGTTCAACCGCATCGTCTGCTTCACGGACCGCAGCGGCCCGGGCAAGGGCCGGGAGGCCTGCGCCTACCTCTCGGCCCAGCGCGAGACCTCGGGCGGCCAGGCGCGCATCCTCTTCCTGGTGGAGGGCCTGCGCGACCTCTCGAACATGGAGGTCCAGGCGCTGCGCCGCCGCGACTTCCTGGAGCGGCTCATCGGCTCCATGCGCGACAAGGTCTTCACCGTGGACGAGCGGGGGACCATCGGCTTCTCCTCCCTGGAGGGCGAGGAGGGCCGGGGCGAGAGCCTGTTCGAGCTGTTCACCCCGGAGGCCACCTTCACCGGGGCCTGGGGGCCGGAGTTCCTGGAACTGCCCGCCCCGCCCGCCGTGGAGGCCACCCTGGCGCGGGGCGAGGGCGGCGGCTCCTACGAACTGATCTTTTCCCGGCTGGAGCGTTCGCGCGGCCGGGAGCGGGCGGCCCTCGTCGTGGCCCGCGACCTCTCGGCGGTGCGCCGCCTGGAGAAGGAACTCAAGATGCGGGCCATCTACGACGGGCTCACCGGGCTCTTCAACCACGCCCAGTTCCACTCCATCCTGGAGCGCGAGGTGCGGCGGGCCCAGCGCACCGGGCGGCCCATGGGCCTCATCTTCTTCGACCTGGACGGCTTCAAGGCCATCAACGACACCAAGGGCCACCAGGCGGGGGACGCCATCCTGCGCCTGATCGGCGAGATCTTGACCCGCGAGGTCCGGCAGGGCATGGACTTCCCCTGCCGCTACGGCGGCGACGAGTTCGCCGTCGTGGTCACCGAGGTGGGGGACCGCGAACTGGAGCTGGTGGGCGAACGCCTGCGCCAGGCCGTGAGCGCCCAGTTCGCGGGCAAGGTGACCATCAGCGCGGGGCTCACCGGCCTGGGCACCCAGGACACCCCCGACAGCCTGCTCAATCGGGCCGACCGCGCCGCCTACTCGGCCAAGGGCGCCGGCGGCGACACCGTGGTCTGGGCAAAATAGGCGGCCGATCCGGCCGGAAAAAGGAGACATGCACATGCTGCGCCGCTTCGAGGTGGGGCTGCTGCCCCACGTGCGGGACGTGGTGGGCGAACGGGTCGCCCGCAAGATCAGGAACGAACTGGGCATCGCCGTGGAGCGGGTGCGGCTGGTCCGCGTCTACACCGTGGAGGGGCTGCCCGCGAGCCTGGACCGCATCCCGGACAGCCAGGCCCTGCACGATCCCGTGCTGCACGTGATCTCCGAAAAGCCCCTGGCCGACGGCTTCGACTGGATCATCGAGGTGGGCTTCCGGCCCGGGGTCACGGACAACGAGGGCCGCACGGCCCGCGAGACCCTGGCCCTGGCCCTCGGCCTGTCGCCCGAGGAGGCCCGCGATCTCAAGGTCTACACCTCGGTGCAGTATCTCCTGTCCGGCGCGCTCGCCGAGGCCGAGGCGGTCCGCATCGGCCGCGACCTGCTGGCCAACGACCTGATTCAGCGCCACGAGTGCCGCTCGGCGGCCCAGTGGACAGAACGGCCGGGCTTCGAGGCCCGGGCCGCCCGGGTCACGGGCAGGGCCGACGAGGGCGTGGCCGAGGTGCCGCTCTCGTCCATGAGCGACGAGGAGCTCATGGCCTTCAGCCGGGCCAACACCCTGGCCCTGTCACTGGAGGAGCTGCACGCCATCCGGGCCTGGTACGCCGATCCCGGGGTGCGCGCGGCCCGCGCCGCCCGAGGCCTGCCCGCCGAGCCCACGGACGCCGAGGTGGAGGTGCTGGCCCAGACCTGGAGCGAGCACTGCAAGCACAAGATCTTCACCGCGCGCATCGACTACGACAACCGCGAGACCGGCCGCCGCGAGACCCTGGACAGCCTGTTCAAGACCTTCATCCAGGGCAGCACCTCGGACATCCGCCGGGCCCAGGGCGCGGACGACCTCTGCCTCTCGGTGTTCAAGGACAACGCGGGCGTGATCAAGTTCTCCGACGAGATATCGATCTGCATCAAGGTCGAGACGCACAACAGCCCCTCGGCCCTGGACCCCTACGGCGGGGCGCTCACCGGCATCGTGGGCGTGAACCGCGACCCCATGGGCACGGGCATGGGCGCGAACCTGCTCTGCAACACGGACGTGTTCTGCTTCGCCTCGCCGTTCTGGAAGGGCGAGCTGCCGCCCCGTCTGCTCCACCCGCGCCGCGTCCTGGAGGGCGTGCGCGAGGGCGTGGAGCACGGCGGCAACAAGTCCGGCATCCCCACGGTCAACGGCTCCATCGTCTTCGACGAGCGCTACCTGGGCAAGCCCCTGGTCTTCTGCGGCACCGTGGGGACCATCCCGACGACCGTGGCGGGCCGCCCGGGCCACGAGAAGGCCGCCCTGCCCGGCGACGCCATCGTCATGTGCGGCGGCCGCATCGGCAAGGACGGCATCCACGGGGCCACCTTCTCCTCCGAGGAGCTGCACGAGGGCTCCCCGGCCACGGCCGTGCAGATCGGCGACCCCATCACCCAGCGCAAGATGTACGACTTCCTCATGCGCGCCCGCGACCTGGGGCTGTACAACGCCATCACCGACAACGGCGCGGGCGGCCTGTCCTCCTCCGTGGGCGAGATGGCCCAGGATCCGGGCGGCTGCGACCTGGACCTGAAGAAGGCCCCGCTCAAGTACGACGGGCTCAAGCCCTGGGAAATCCTCGTCTCCGAGGCCCAGGAGCGGATGACCGTGGCCGTGCCGCCGGAGAGCCTGGGCCGCTTCCTGGCCCTGTCCCGGGAGATGGACGTGGAGTCCACGGCGCTCGGAACGTTCAACGACTCGGGCCTGTTCCTCGTGCGCTACGGCGACAAGCCCGTGGCCTGCCTGGACATGGAGTTCCTGCACGAGGGCGTGCCCCAGATGCGCCTGGAGGCGGTCTGGGAGGCCCCGGAGCGCGCGGCCGCGCCCCTGCCCGAAACGGCGGACCAGACCGGCCTGCTCAAGCGCATGCTCGGCCGCCTGAACATCTGCAGCAAGGAATACGTCATCCGGCAGTACGACCACGAGGTCCAGGGCCGGGGCGTGGTCAAGCCCCTGGTGGGCGTGCTTCGCGACGGTCCGGCCGACGCGGCCGTGATCCGGCCCCAGCACGCCTCGGATCGCGGCCTGGCCATATCCCACGGCATCTGCCCCAAGTTCTCGGACCTGGACACCTACTGGATGATGGCCTGCGCCATCGACGAGGCCGTGCGCAACGCCGTGGCCGTGGGCGGCGATCCGAAGCGCATGGCCGGGGTGGACAACTTCTGCTGGTGCGACCCGGTGCAGTCCGAGTCCACGCCCGACGGCCGCCGCAAGCTGGCCCAGCTCGTGCGCGCCAATCAGGCCCTGGCCCACTTCTGCCGGGGCTACGGCGTGCCCTGCGTCTCGGGCAAGGACTCGATGAAGAACGACTACAAGGGCGGCGGGGTGAAGATCTCCATCCCGCCCACGGTGCTCTTCTCGGTCCTGGCCATCGTGCCGGACGTGAACCGCTGCGTGACCTCGGACTTCAAGCGCGTGGGCGACCTGGTCTACGTCCTGGGCCGCACCCGCGAGGAACTGGGCGGCTCGGAGCTGGCCTCCGAACTGGGCGCGGCTTGCCCGGACGCGCCCCAGGTGGACCTGCCCTCGGCCCGGAAGCGCTACGAATCCTTCTTCTCCGCCACCCAGGCGGGCCTCGTCACCGCGGCCCACGACTGCTCCGACGGCGGCCTGGCCGTGGCCCTGGCCGAAATGGCCCTGGGCGGCAGGCTCGGCGCGGAGCTGGACCTCGCGGCCGCGCCCGCCGCCGGGCTCTCGGACACGGCGCTGCTCTATTCCGAGTCCCAGAGCCGCCTGGTGGTCACGGTGCGGCCCGAGTCGGCGAAGGCCTTCGAGGCCCTTTTCGCGGGCCAGGACCTCGGCCTGCTGGGCCGGGTGGGCGCGGGCCCGGAGTTGTCCCTGAAGCGGGGGGCGGCGGCCGTGCTGCGCGCGACGGTGGAAGAGCTGGCCGCGGCCTTCAAATCCACGCTCGACTGGTAGGGATCGAGCCCGATTCGCACGAACGCCGCCGCGACGTCCCCGTCGCGGCGGCGTTTTTCGTTTTTTTCCCATCCCCACCCGGCGGAAGCCTTTACCTATCCCCGGAAACACCCTATAGCTGTTCGCAAAAAGGACGAAAAGGCGGGAAGGTCGCGATTTTCCATTTTTTTCCATTTCGCCCAGGGGGGAGAGTCATGCGCATGCGCTTTGTTTATCCCTTGGCCACTATCGTTTTGGCTGTGGGATTGGTGATGACCTGTCCTTTGTCCGGCTCCGGCGCGGGGAATTCCGGCCGCTACGCGGGCACCGAGGCGTGCGCCGGGTGCCACGAAAAAGAATACAACAACTACAAGAAATATTCGAAGAAGGCGCACTCGGCAAAAAGCGTGCGCATCATGCTCCCCAAGCTGACGCCCGCCGAGCAGCAGGAGTGCTACCACTGCCACGCCACCGGCTACGGCAAGCCCGGCGGTTTCGAGAGCTTCGAAAAGACTCCTCAGATGGCCGACGCGGGCTGCGAGGTCTGCCACGGTCCGGGAGCGGACCATGCCGAGTCCGGCGGCGACACCGCGCTCATCAAGGCCAAGCTGGAGGTCAAGGACTGCGAGGTCTGCCACAACCCCGAGCGGGTGTCCGCCTTCGACTACAAGCCGCTGATCTTCGGCGGCGCGCACTAGGAGGGACGGCATGAACATCCTGAGCAAGATGTCCCTCGGCATGAAGGTCCTGGTGTTGACCTCGTTTCTGACCATCGGCGCGTTCACCACCCTCTTTCTGGCCAACGCCTACTGGCAGCGGGAGTCCATGCTCGAGGAAACCCACGACATGGCCAAGCTGCACGCCGACATGGTCCAGATGAGCATCGAGAAACCCATGGCCAGGGGCGACAACGAGGGCACGGCCGAGCAGTTCGACGCCATCTCCAGGCGCTACAAGGGCATGGCGGCCTTCCTCACGGACTTCAACGGCAACGTCACCTATTCCACGGACGCCACCCTGATCCGCAAGAGCGTTCTGGCTTGGTGTTCGGCCGAGGCCTGCAAGGAGATCGTCACCCGCAGTCTGAAGGAGCCTGTGGAGGCGGGCGGCCTGTTCAATCTGGGCGGCACGGACTTCTTCGTCGAGGTCAAGAGCATCAAGAACGAACCCGCCTGCCACCACTGCCACGGCAAGACCAAGACCATCCTCGGCTCCATGGTCATGGCCCAGGACCTGACCAAGCAGTTCGCCGGGCTGCGCATGACCCTCTACAAGAACGCGGCCATCTCGCTCTTCGGCATGGCCGGCCTGCTGGCCGCCCTGCTCCTGTTCATGAAGTTCTCCGTGGTCAACCGTGTGCGCGGCATCGCGGCCTCGGCCAACGACGTGGCCGGGGGCAACCTGGACGCCTCCTTCGAGGTCAAGGGCGAGGACGAGGTGGGCGGCCTGGCCCGCAGCCTGACCGCCATGGTCAACCAGATCAAGGACCAGCTCCAGTACAACAAGAGCGTGCTGGACGGCATCATCGTGCCGATCTTCGTCACCGACAAGCAGCGCCGTTTCCAGTTCGTGAACCTGCCCCTGCGCAACATCCTGGGCAAGAAGGACTCCGAGCTCCTGGGCCGGACCACCTCCGAGATCATCCGCCTGGGCACCGAGGGCAAGAGCATCACCGGCCAGGCCATCGGCGAGGGCCGCTCGCTCAACGGCACGGTGCGCTATACCCGCGCCGACGGCGTGGAGTTCCCGCTGCACTACGAGGTCTCCCCGCTGAAGGACGCCCAGGGCGTGCCGGTGGGTGCCATCTGCGTGCTCATCGACCTCTCCCAGGAGGAGCGCGACCGCAAGAACATCGAGGCCCAGCGCCAGAACCTGCTCACCGTGGCGAACCAGGTCACGGAGGTCTCCGAGCGCCTGCACAAGGTCTCCCTGGCCCTCTCCTCCCAGATGGACGGCCTGGCCCGGAACGTGGACACCACGGCGGCCCAGACCGGCGAGCTGGCCACGGCCATGGACGAGATGAACGCCACGGTGCTGGAGGTGGCCAAGAACGCCTCGGACACCGCCGACGCCTCGGGCCGCTCCAACCAGGTGGCCCGCGACGGCGGCTCCGTGGTCCAGCAGACCGTGGGCGAGATCAACGAGGTGGCCGAGACCACCCAGTCCCTGGCCCAGTCCCTGGGCGAACTCTCCTCGCGGGCCGAGAACATCGGGCAGGTCATGGGCGTGATCAACGACATCGCGGACCAGACCAACCTCCTGGCGCTCAACGCGGCCATCGAGGCGGCCCGGGCCGGCGAGGCCGGACGGGGCTTCGCCGTGGTGGCCGACGAGGTGCGCAAGCTGGCCGAGAAGACCATGACCGCCACCAAGGAGGTGGAGGGGGCCATCTCGCTCATCCAGCAGAGCACAGCCGAGGTGGTCAAGGAGATGGCCGACACCCAGGGCCGGGTGGTCAAGACCGCGGACATGGCCCGCAACGCCGGCGGCGTGCTGGACGAGATCGTGGGCCAGTCCGACCACATCGTGGACATGGTCCGCAGCATCGCCACCGCGGCCGAACAGCAGTCGGCCACGAGCAACGCCATCAACGAGAACGTCATGCACATCAGCCAGCTCTCCAAGGATGTGGCCGACGGCATTCAGGCCGCCAACGCGGACATCCAGGGCATGGCCCAGATGTCCGAACAGCTGGCCCAACTGGTGGCCAAGTTCCGCCAGTAGGTTTTGAGAATGGGCGTTCTCCGCGTGACGTCGGGGATGCAATGATGCTATGAGGAAAGGGCGGCCATGAAGCGGGCCGCCCTTTTTCACACTTCTGGAGGGGGGCCATGAACCAGGACTTCACCGAGAGGCGTCAGCACCACCGCATCTATCTGCGGGCCTACGCCTTCAACCGGCAGGCCATGCTCCGCAAGGACGGCGAAATCTTCCGTCTGGGCCTGGTGGACATCAGCATGGGCGGGGCCCGGTTCACCATCTCCGCCGGTCACGCCACCAGCCTGTTCTCCATCGGCGATCTGGTCATGTGCAGCATCCCAGGGCTCGATGACCGGGGCGCCCTGCAGGATCTCCGCTGCGAGGTCCGCTGGGTGGACGCCGGGCAGCTCGGCGTGCGCTTTGTGCCGGAGCTCAGCGTCTCCACCGCCGACCTGCAGCAGATTCTCACGGTCTGAGAAACGGGGGAGGCGATCCGCATCCCCGCTTGACTTTCGTTCGGAGAGTTAATAGTAATGGTTATCACTTTGGGGGAACCATGGAAACTCACGAACGAAAGCAACGGCTGTCACGGCAGCGCAAGGTCATTCTGCAGGAACTCTGCAAGGTCACCTCGCACCCCACCGCGGACGAGGTCTACGACATGGTCCGGCGGGTCATGCCCCGAATCAGCCTGGGGACCGTGTACCGCAACCTGGAGCTGCTGTGCTCCCAGGGCCTGGCCCAGAAGATCGGCCCGGCCGGGGCCCAGAAGCGGTTCGACGGCAACGCCATGCCGCACCCGCACTTGCGTTGCGTGGTCTGCTCGCGGGTGGTGGACGTGGACTACCCGCCCGATCTGCCCGAACTGCCGGAAGAGCACTCCCACGGCTTCGAGGTCAGCGGCTGCTGCCTGGAGTTCGTGGGCGTCTGCCCCGACTGTCGCGCCGCGCGGCAGTGAGCCCGGTTTTTTCGCGGCGCGGAGCCTGACGCCTTCCGGCGGGCCCCGCGCCTGTCCCAACCACAACCCGAACGCGCCCGGCACGAACCGGGCCATTGGAGGAACCCATGCGTCTCAAGGGAACCCGCACGGAAAAGAACCTGCTCACCGCCTTCGCGGGCGAGGCCCAGGCCCGCAACCGCTACACCTACTTCGCCGGCAAGGCCAAGAACGAGGGCTACGTCCAGATCCAGGCCATCTTCGAGGAGACCGCCAACCACGAAAAGGAGCACGCCAAGCGGCTCTACAAGTTCCTGGAGGGCGGCGAGGTCGAGATCACGGCCGCCTTCCCGGCCGGGATCATCGGCTCCACCCTGGAGAACCTCAAGCAGGCCGCCGAGGGCGAGCACCACGAGAATTCGGAGATGTACCCCGAGTTCGCCAAGATCGCCATGGAGGAGGGCTTCAAGGACATCGCCCTGGCCTTCACGTCCATCGGCAAGGCCGAGGTCTACCATGAGCGCCGCTTCAAGGCCCTGGCCAAGCACATCGAGGACGGGACCGTGTTCAGGCGCGGCGAGAGCGTGATCTGGCGCTGCCGCAACTGCGGTTACCTGCACGAGGGGGCCGAGGCCCCCGAGCGCTGCCCGGCCTGCGACCATCCCCGGGCCCACTATGAAGAGTACACGGAAAAGTGGTAGAAGAAAGCCAAGACCAAAAGGAGGCGCTCATGGCCAGCATCGGTGAAGTCTACAAGTGCGATACCTGCGGCAACATCGTCCTCGTGGTCCACGGCGGAGCGGGCGAGCTCGTCTGCTGCGGCAAGCCCATGCGTCTGATGACCGAGAACACGGTGGACGCCGCCCGCGAGAAGCACGTCCCGGTGATCGAGGTGTCCGGCGACACCGTGACCGTGAAGGTCGGCGGCGTGCCGCACCCCATGGAAGAGAAACACTGGATCGAGTGGATCGAGCTGGTGGCGGACAACGAGGTCTACACCAAGCTGCTCAAGCCCGGCGACAAGCCCGAGGCCTCGTTCTGCCTCTGCGGCAAGAAACCCGCCACGCTCAGGGCTCGCGAATACTGCAATCTGCACGGCTTGTGGGCGGCGGGCAAATAAGGCACTATCAACAATGGGGCGGGACCCCGGTCCCGCCCCGCTTCACGAGGTGAGCCATGGCCAGGCCCGAGGAGATGTACCAGTGCCAGACGGTGAACTGCGGCTACATCTACAACCCGGACAAGGGCGACCGGAAGGGCAAGATCCCGGCTGGAACGCGCTTCGAGGACCTGCCGGACGACTGGCGCTGCCCCATCTGCGGCGGCACCAGGAAGTGCTTCCGTCCCCTGGCCGGGCCCGGCTCCACCAAGGAAGCCAACTGTGAACTGCCGACCACAAGCGAGGAGACGATGAAGAAGTACGTCTGCACCATCTGCGGCTACGTCTACGACCCCGCCGCCGGAGACCCGGACAACGGAGTCAAGCCCGGCACCCCCTTCGAGAAGGTGCCGGATGATTGGTCCTGCCCCATCTGCGGCGCGCCCAAGGACAGCTTCGAACCCGAGGATTGAGCCCGGCGCGGGAACCGTTTCCAGGCCGCTTCCGCTTCGGCGGGGCGGCCCCTTTCCGTTTGAACCAACAGCAGGAGCGAAGTGACGCATGCGCCCGGTCGAGATCAAGAAAGACATCTGGTGGGTCGGCGTGGTGGATTGGAACAAGCGCAATTTCCACGGCTATTCCCAGTCGCCCCTGGGCACCACCTACAACAACTACCTCATCCTGGACGAGAAGGTCGTGCTCGTGGACACGGTGGACAAGGAGTTCGCCTCCCGCACCTTCTGCGGCATCGCCCAGGCGCTCCAGGGCCGGAAGATCGACTATTTCGTCATCAACCACCTGGAGCCGGACCACGCGGGCTCCCTGGCCCTGGCCGTGGAGCGCTACAAGCCGGAGAAGATCTACACCTCGCCCATGGGCGAGAAGGCCCTGCGGGCCCATTTCCACGCCTCCGCCGACTGGCCGGTGGAGGTGGTCCCCAGCGGCTCCACCCTGCCCATCGGCAAGCGAACCCTGCATTTCCTGGAGACCCGCATGCTCCACTGGCCGGACAGCATGCTCACCTACGTCTCCCCGGACAATCTGGCCTTCACCAACGACGCCTTCGGCCAGAACATGGCCACGGGCGAGCGCTTCGCCGACCAGGTGGACCGCGCGACCCTGCGCCGGGCCATGGCCGAGTACTACGCCAACATCGTCCTGCCGTACTCCCCGGTGGTGCTGAAGACCCTGGCCACCGTGGCCGACATGGGCCTGGAGCTGGACATGCTCTGCCCGGACCACGGCCTGATCTGGCGCGGGGCCGAGGACGTGCGCTACGTGCTGGAGGCCTACCGCGAGTTCGCCCTGCAGAAGCCGACCATGAAGGCCGTCATCGCCTACGACACCATGTGGCACAGCACCGAGGACATGGCCGAGGCCATCGCCGACGGCCTGATGGAGGAGGGCGTGTCCGTGCGGGTCATGAACCTCAAGGCCAACCACCACAGCGCGGTGATGACCGAGTTGTCCGACGCCGGGGCCCTGGTGCTCGGCTCGCCGACCCACAACAACGGCATCCTGCCCCTGGTGGGCAACCTCATCACCTACGTCAAGGGCCTGCGGCCGCAGAACAAGATCGGCGCGGCCTTCGGCTCCTTCGGCTGGAGCGGGGAGTGCGTGAAGGTCCTGACCCAGGCCCTGACCGAGATGAACATGGAGGTGGTGGAGCCCGGGGTCAAGGCCAAGCACGTGCCGACCCACGAGGCCCTGGGCCAGTGCGTGGAGCTGGGCCGCAAGGTCGGCCAGGCCGTCAAGGTCAAGGTCGGTGCATAGGCGCGCGCGGCCGTCCCATACGCTGAAACGACCGCGGCCGGTCGGCGGGGAGCACCCGTCGACCGGCCGTTTTTTTGCGGGCAAAAAAAGGCGGCGGGAAATCCCGCCGCCAGGAAAAACTTCGTCTCTCCGCGGGCCTATCTCGGCGCGGACCAGGCCGCGTCCTTGTTGGCGATGCTGAAGATCTCGTTCAGCGTGGTCCGGGAGGCGGCCTGGAAGGGCCCGGCCTTGGCCGCCTGGGGCGTGTCGCCGTAGCTCTCGAAGACCTCCACCTTGTACAGGATGGAGCCGATGTAGGCTCCGGGCTTGTAGGTCGAGGCCCGGACCTGGCAGATGGGCGCGTCGTCATCGCGGATCGCGTTGTAGCGGGCCACGTAGCGACCGTCGGCGGCGCGCTGGACCTCGCAGTTGCCCGGGCCGGAGAGCTGGTTGCGCTTGAGCGTGGCGATCCACTGCGCCGCGAAGCGGGCCAGCCGCTCGTGCAGGTCGTCGAGGATCATCTGCTGGGGGTCGGTGATGACCAGGGCCTGGGGTTGTCCGGCGGCGAGGACGCCGTCCTGGGCGCGGGCCGCCGGGGCGGCGGTCAGGACGAGCAGAAAGAGGACCGGGAGGAGCGCCTGGAAAAAGGCTTTCGTGTTCATGGCTTCGGCAAGGGGTGAGAGTGTTGTCCGGCGGGGGCGGCCCTGAGGGACCGCCCCTCGCCGGATGTCGGCTTACACCTACTTGCTGCGGATTTCAACCCGGCGGTTGAGGGCCCGGCCCTCGGCCGTGGAGTTGTCGTACTTGGGCTTCATCTTGCCGTAGCCCACGGACTCGATGCGCTGGGAGTCGATGCCGTTCTTCACCAGCCAGTCGGCGACGGACTTGGCGCGGCGCTCGGACAGGCCCTGGTTGTAAACCTCGGTGCCGATGGAGTCGGTGTGGCCTTCGACCACGATCTCCAGCTCGGGGCGCTGCTTGAGCAGCATGAGGGCCTGCTCCAGGGAGGGGATCATCTCGTCGGTGATGGCGTACTTGTCGAAGCCGAAGTTCAGGCTGCGGAAGACGATGATTTCCTTGTCGGAGGCGGCGGGGGCCGCGCCCATGTCGTAGAAGACGTCCTTCACGAACTGGTCCATGACCGCGCCGTCCTTGAGGGCCGCGCCCTCGACGAACACGGCGCACTTGGAGATGGCGCGCAGCTCGTCGACGATGCGCTTGCCGTGGGCGGTGTCGGCATAGCTGACCACGTGGATGCAGAGGCGATTGCCGTACTTGGCGTAGAGGGCCTTGGCCTCGGCCACGGGATCGGTGCCCAGGTTGTTCTCGCCGTCGGTGAGCAGGATCACGGCGATGCGGCCGGAGCTGGCGCCGATGACCGGGTCGAGGGCCATCATGCCGTCACCCATGGGGGTCTGGCGGCCGTAGATTTCGTAGTCGGTCTTGAGCTTGCCGATGGCGGCGTCCAGACCGGCCTTGTCGTAGGGCTTGAGTTCCTGGAGCTTGCCGTAGGGGCCGAAGGTGTACAGGGAGCCCTTGTAGGGCAGGGCCGGAATCTTGGCGTTCATGGCCAGCAGGGTTTCCTTGGCCAGGGCGATCTTGCTCTTGGCGCCGCCCTTGTAGTCCATGGCCATGGAGCCGGAGTAGTCCTGGAAGAGGATGAAGTTGTCGACCTTCGGGGTCATCTTGGGCGCGGCGAAGGCCGAAGAGGCCAACAGCATGAGCGCGGCCAGGGCGACCAGCGAACATTGCAGTTTTTTCATGATCATCTCCTTGACATCGTTGGGGGTTCTCTCTCCTGAACGGGGGAAATGGAATCTCATGGTGAACAGTATAGGAGAACCAACCCCTTGTTGCAAGGAGAGAATCCCCCGAACAGGTGAGGAACCGCTCACTCCGAGGCCCGCGCGGAGCGGATGACCTCCTTGAGACGGCCCGCCGTGCGCGCCAGACCGGCCACGGCCTCGGCGGCCTGGCCCATCTCGTCGCGGGTCTCGCCGGAGATGTTCCTGATCTGGCCCACGCTGCGGGTGATCTCGGCATGGGCCCGGGACTGCTGGCTGGAGACCTCGGCGATGTGCCGGATCTGGGCGGCCGTGTTCACGGACAGGTCGGCGATGTCCGCCAGGGCCTTGCCGCTCTCGGCCACCAGCCCGCCCGCCTCCTCCACGGCCCGGGCCACTTCCTCCGAGCGCTTCACGTTGCCGCCGGCGGCCTGCTGGATGGCGGTGACGTTCTCCGCCACCTGGCGGGTGGCGTTCATGGTCTTCTCGGCCAGCTTGCGCACCTCGTCGGCCACCACGGCGAAGCCCCGCCCGGCCTCGCCCGCCCGGGCCGCCTCGATGGCCGCGTTGAGCGCCAGGAGGTTGGTCTGGTCCGCGATGTCCTCGATCACGTCGATGATCCCGCCGATGGACTGGGCCGTGCCGCCCAGGGCGTGCATCTCGTCCGCCAGGCCGGAGGAGAGTTCGCGGGCGCGGACAAAGGCCCGGTTGGACTGGTCCATGACCGCCAGGCCGCCCTGGGCCCGGTTCATGGACTCGGTGGTGCTCTCGGAGGCGGCCTGGGCGTTCGCGGCCGCCTCGGCCAGGGTCATGCTCATCTCGTCGATGGCCGAGGAGGCCTCGATGATCCGTTCGGCCTGGGTCATGGCCCCGGCGGCCACCAGCTCCACCCGGCGCGAGAGGCTCTGCGCGCTCTCGGCCACCTCGTGGGAGATGGCGTCGGCCTGTTCCGTGACCTCGCTCAGCAGTCCGTGTTGGGTGCTGATGCGGGCCTCCTGCTCGCGGATGCCGGTGAGGTCCACGACCACGGCGAAGGCCCCGATGAGCGCGCCGTCCAGGTCATAGAGCGGGGCCGCGTCCACCCGGGCCTTGACCTTCCGCCCGAGGCGGCCGGTGAGGTCGCGCTCCTCGCCGGTGATGGCCCGATCGGCCTCGAAGCAGCGGCGGGTGATGGTCTTCTCGCTCTCGGGCCGCTGGAGGAATTCCGAGACCCTGTGGCCGACGTAGCTCTCCGGCGCGCCGTCGCACTCCAGCAGGTCGAGCAGGGGACGGTTCACGAAGGAGACCTTCGAGTCCGTGTCCGAGACGAGGCAGGGCACGGTGAGGCCCATGAGGATGCCCTGGGAGAATCCGAGCTTGTTCTTCAGCTCCGCCACCATGCGGCCCACGCCCCGGGCCAGGGCGCCGATCTCGGCCTTGAAGCGCGCCGGAGGGGCGGCCGCGAAATCGCCGTTGGTCACGGCCGAGACGTAGCGCCCCAGGGCGTCCAGCGGCCCCAGGAGTTCGCGGCGCAGGAAGAGCAGGCCGCCCAGGGCCACGAGCAGGGCCGTGACGCAGCCCAGGACCAGGGCGGCCAGGCGCAGGTCGCTCACCGCGGCGAAGGCCTCGTCAGCGGCCATTTCCGAAACCAGGGCCCAGGCGGTTCCGCCCATGTCCACCGGAGCGAAGGCGGCCAGGCGCTTCTCGCCGTCGAAGCTCGCGCCCACGGCCGCGTCGGTTTTTCCGTCCAGGGCCGCGCGCGCCGCCGCCGTGTCCACCCGGCCCCTGGCCGGATCGGCGAAGGAGCCCGCCACGGAATGGATCTCCGGTCGGCGGCGGGAATCCGAGCGCATGAGCCCGTCCGGGCCCACGAGATAGGACTCGCCCGTGTCGCCCATGCCTGACCGCAGGGTCATGAGCGCGTTGATGGCGGCCAGGGGGATGCGCAGCGCGGCCATGCCCTCCAGGGCCCCGGTGTGGCTGAACACCGGAGCGGCCACGAAGGCGGCGGGCTTGTCTCCGTCCGGGCCATAGGGCTCGAAGTCCACGAAGACCACGTTCCTGGCGGCCCGCACCCGGCTCCAGGCCTTGGCCAGGGGCGAGTCCTTGAACGGGCCGTCCTTCAGATCCTCGCCCAGGTCGCGGCCCCGGCGGTGGGAATAGAGCACCCGGCCGTAGTCGTCCACGAGCAGGGCGTCCTCGTAGCCCAGGACCTCGACGAAGGGCTTGAAGGCCCCGGCCACGTAAGACAGGGAGTCCAGGTAGGCCGGGTCCGCCACGTCCATCCGCGCGCCCTTGGGCAGGCCCATGCCCTGGTCGCGCAAGAGCCCCACCGCGCTGTAGACCTCCTTCACGGCCCCGAAGATGCGGGCCTCGCGCCGCCAGGTGTCCAGCAGGTCCTCCAGGGCCTTTTTCTTGATGTCGCGCACGGATTCCAGGCGCCCGAAGGACTGGGCCGAGAGGCTGCCGGAGGCCCGCTCCACGCTGTAGACGCCCATGACGAGCAGCGGCAGCAGGCCGATGAACAGGCAGAAGAGGATGAGCTTGGCTTTCAAGGACATGGAGGGAACGCTCCTTGCAAAGGATCGGGAGGGACGCCGCATCCCGCGGAAATTCCCGCGCGGCGCGGCCTGGAGCGGACCTATCCCGTCCGGTTCGCGCGGTGGTGGCGGGATCGTGACGCGGCCGTGGCGATTCGGTGAACATCCGCCGGACGTGCGGACGGGCGGCCGTTTCGGGGGAAAAGTCCCGGCCCGCGCCGGTTGCGTCCGCCACGGAAAGCCAGTATGAGAATTGTTTAGATTTTTTCGAAACTGTGCCGGACCCTCAAGGAGCACGCATGTACATAGTCACCGGCGGCGCCGGATTCATCGGCAGCGCAATGGTTTGGAAGCTCAACCAGATGGGCGTCACGGACATTCTGGTGGTGGATGAGCTCGGCCGGGACGAGAAGTGGAAGAACCTGGTGAACCTCAAGTACGAGGACTACCTGCACAAGGACCAGTTCTTCAAAATGCTGCTCAAGGGCGAGAACCCCTTCGAGGCCGACGCGGTGATCCACATGGGCGCGAACTCCTCCACCACGGAGGCCGACGCCGACGAGCTCATGGAGAACAACTACCGCTACACCCAGATGCTCTGCCGCTTCGCCCTGAACCACGGGGTGCGGATGATCAACGCCTCCAGCGCGGCCACCTACGGCGACGGCTCCCGGGGCTTCTCCGACGACCACGCCGGGCTGGAGCGGCTCAAGCCCCTGAACATGTACGGCTACTCCAAGCAGCTCTTCGACCTGTGGGCCCTGCGCTCCGGGGCCCTGGAGCGCCTGGCCTCGCTCAAGTTCTTCAACGTATTCGGGCCCAACGAGCACCACAAGGGCGACATGATGAGCGTGATCTGCAAGGCCCGCAAGCAGATCCGCGAGACCGGCCGGATGCGTCTGTTCAAGTCCTACCGCCCGGACTATCCGGACGGCGGGCAGATGCGCGACTTCGTCTGGGTCAAGGACTGCGTGGACGTCATGTGGTGGCTCCTGGAACATCCGGAGGCCAACGGGGTGTTCAACGTGGGCACGGGCAAGGCCCGCACCTGGAACGACCTGGCCCGGGCGGTGTTCGCGGCCCTCTCCCTGGAGCCGGTCATCGAGTACATGGAGATGCCCGAAACCCTGCGGGGCAAGTACCAGTATTTCACCCAGGCGGAGATGGGCAAGCTCCGGGCGGCGGGCTACGAGGCCCCCTTCACCTCGCTGGAGGACGCGGCCCGGGAGTACGTCCAGGACTACCTGGAGCGGGAAGACCCGCACCTCGGGAACTAGGCGGGAGGCGATTTGCGGCGCGACGTGGCGCGACGGTTGTTCTCGGTGGCCCTGGTGGCCGTGCTTCTGGCGGGCATGCCCCTGGCCCTGCCGGGCAAGGTCAGCACGCCCACCGAGTTGCGGGAGTTCCTGCCGCCCGAGGCGCCGTCCCTTTCGACCCCGGAGGGGGCCGGAACCCCGGCTTCCGCTCCAGCGGGCCCCGAGGCCCCCTGGCACTTCTCGGCCCAGAAGGTCGTCACCGAACACGACGCCCAGTACGTGGAGGCCCAGGGCGAGGTGATCCTCTCCCAGGGCCGCAACATCCTGCGCGCCGATTTCGCCCGCTATTACGAATCCACCCGCTGGGTCTTCCTCAAGGGCAACGTCCGGGTCAACTGGGAGGGCGACATCCTGGAGGCCGAGGAGGCCGAGTTCGACCTGGCCTCGGGCGTGGGCTGGCTCAAGCGCGGCAAGGTCTTCGTCTCCAAGCCGCACGTCTTCCTCGAATCCGAGTACGTGCAGAAGCACAAGGGCGCGATCTACACCTTCAAGAACGCCACGGTCACGCGCTGCGACGGGCCGAACCCGGCCTGGTCCCTGACGGCCGGGGAGGGCGAGATCAACATGGACGGCCGCACCCAGGTCTGGCACTCGGCCCTGCGGGTCAAGGGCATGCCCGCGGCCTACCTGCCCTATGCGGCGATTCCGGGATTCAAGAAACGCCAGAGCGGCGTGCTCATGCCCGAGGTCTTCCGCAGCGAGCGCCTGGGCTTCGGCCTGAACATCCCCTACTACTGGGCCATCAACGACGAGATGGACGCCACCTTCTACCAGTCCTGGATGAGCAAGCGCGGCTACATGCAGGGCCTGGAGTTCCGCCACGCCGACGACACCCGTTCCAAGGGCGTGTGGCGCTTCGACATCATGTCCGACGCCAAGGTCGCCAAGACCGAGGCCGACGAGGAACGCATCTTCCGGGGGGACGGCCTGGCCCGGCCCAACAGCAGCCGCTGGTGGTGGCGCAGCAAGTACGACGGCCATTTGCCCGAGTCCACCAAGTGGAAGACCCTTCTGGACGTGGACGTGGTCTCGGACCAGAACTACCTGCGTGAGTTCCGCTCCGGGAGCACGGGCTACAACCGCAGCCGCCAGGAGTTCCTGGACCGCTTCGGCCGCGACCTTGATCCCATGGACGCCCAGAACCGCACGAGCACGGCCCAGGTTTCGCGTTCCTGGGACAGCTTCGGCGTGGCCGGCACCGTGCAGTACACCCAGAACCTGGCCTACTGGAACGGCAACGGCAAGAGCGGCGACGACCCCACGCTCCAGCGCATGCCCGAGATGGACGCCTTCGCCTACAAGGACCGCATCGGCTCCAGTCCCCTGGAGTTCCAGGGCGACGCCCAGTACGGCTACTATTCTCGCCAGGCGGGCACCACCGGACACCGTCTGGACGCCAGCCCCACGGTGAGCCTGCCCCTGACCTCGCGCTACGGCTCGGTCATCCCCCGAGCGGGCGTCCGCCAGACCATGTACGGGGTGGACCGCTGGGGCAATGAAGCCCCCTACGTGAACTCCGCCGGAGTCTCCGAAGGCGCGCACACCTCGGACAACTCCTTCCTCTCGCGCACCAACTATGAGATGGGCTTCGACGCCTTCACCGAGTTCTACCGGGCCTTCGACCTGCGCCGCGACCACCTGGCCCCGACCCTGGCCAACGCCGGGCAGAGCCGCTGGATGGCCCTCAAGCACTCCATCGTGCCGCGCCTGGAATATTCCTACATGCCCCGGATCACGGGCCAGTCGCGGCTGCCCTATTTCGACGAGCGCGACCGGCTCCTGGGCCGCAACATCAGCACCCTCTCCCTGACCAACGTGCTGGACCGCCGCCGCGACCGGGTGTCCCTGGTCTCCGACGGCACGGACGCCCGGCCCGCCCTGGCCACGGACTACCTCGACTTCCTGCGCCTGCGCCTGGAGCAGGGCTACGACTATGAGGAGGCCCAGCGCCAGGATCTGGTGAACAGTTATCCGCGTCGCCCGTTCACGGACACCACCCTGGAGCTGACCTACAAGCCCGAGCGCTACATGAGCCTCACCTCGCGCACGCGCTACTCGGCCTACCTGGGCTCCGTGACCGAGCACGAGCACTTCGTGCGCATGGAGAAGGAGAACCTGGGCGACCTGTTCTTCGGTCTGGATTTCCTGGAGAAGGTCCACGAGTACAAGCGCTACCGCGACCGGGACTACAACATGCTGCGCGTGGGCGCGGACTACTACCTGACCAGGGACATCATCCTGGGCGCGGACATCCGCTACGACCTGCTCATGGGCAGCTCGGTGGACCGCTACTGGAGCGTGACCTGGCGGCACCAGTGCTTCGACCTCGTGTTCTCCTTCGAGCAGGGCTACGACGACAACCGCTTCGCCATCACGGTGAACCTCTTCGAGTTCTAGGCATGTCCCGGCGCCCCATCGTCCTCCTGCCCGAGGCCCTGCGCAACCAGATCGCCGCCGGCGAGGTGGTCGAGCGCCCCTCCAGCGTGGTCAAGGAGCTGGCCGAGAACAGCCTGGACGCCGGGGCCCGGCGCGTGGACGTGGAGCTGGCGCGCGGCGGGCTGGCGCTCATCGCGGTGCAGGACGACGGCGGCGGGGTGCCGCCGGGCGAACTGGCCCTGGCCGTGACCCGCCACGCCACGAGCAAGATCGCCTCGGCCGCCGACCTCTGGCGCATCGCCACCTTCGGCTTCCGGGGCGAGGCCCTGCCGAGCATCGCCTCGGTGTCCCTGCTGCGCATGACCTCCCGCTTCCCGGGCGAGGCCGAGGCCCGTTTCGTGGAGGTGGAGAACGGGCGGCTGCGCGACGAGGGCCCGGCGGCGCTGGCGGCGGGCACCCGGGTGGAGGTGCGCGGGCTGTTCCAGAGCGTGCCCGCGCGGCTCAAGTTCCTGCGCTCCGAGGCCACCGAGGCCCGGCGCTGCCAGGACATCCTCATGCGCATGAGCCTGGCCCGGCCGGACGTGGCCTTTTCCCTGACCCTGGACGGCCGCGAGTCCTTCCGCCTGCCGCCGGGACAGGAGCTGGCCGACCGGCTGGCCCGCTTCTGGCCTCCGGCGGTCTGCCAGGGGCTGCGGCCCTTCGATCTGGATCTCGGCGGCGCGCGGGCCCACGGCCTGGCGGGCGACCCGGCCACGGCCCAGGGACGGGGCGAGCGCATCCTCTGCTTCGTCAACGGTCGGGCCGTGCAGGACCGCCTGCTCACCCGGGCCGCGCGCAACGCCTACCAGGGTCGCCTGCTCACCTCGGAATTTCCCCAACTGGCGCTGTTCCTGGATCTGCCCCCGGACGAGGTGGACGTGAACGTGCACCCGGCCAAGCTGGAGGTGCGCTTCCGCGACGAGGGCGCGATCTTCTCCCTGGTGCGCCGGGCCCTGCTCCAGGCCTTGGAGGCCATGGCCCCAACCGCGCTCTTCGCGGCTCCGCCGCCCGAGCCCCGGGAGGCCGCGCCCGCCCCGGCCCAGCGCGCCCTGCCCGTGGAGCCGCCCAAGTTCGCCTCCTACCGCGAGTTCCGCTCCTCCTACGGAGCGGCCCCGGCCCCCGTGGAGCGGGAGGACGCCTTCCCGCCGTCCGCCTCTCCCCCGCCGTGTTTCCAGGTCTCTTCGGCCGCGTCCGCGCCCGTGTCCCTGGGCGATTCCGGCCTGGTCTACCTGGGCCAGGCGGCGGACACCTATCTCGTGCTGCGCACGCCCGACGGCCTGGCCCTGCTGGACCAGCACGCGGCCCACGAACGGGTGCTTTTCGAGAACATGCGCGCCGGCCGCACCCGGGGCGAATCCCAGCCCTTGGCCGTGGCCCTGGAGCTGGACCTGCACCCCGCCGAGGCCGAGCTTTTGGAGGAGATCGGGCCGGACCTGCGCCGCCTGGGCTTCGGCTTCCGCGACGCCGGGGCGGGCCGCCTGGCCCTGACCGCCGTGCCCCCGGGGCTTGATGCCGGCAAGGCATTGGAGTATTTCCGGGCCGCGGTGAGCGGGCAATCCAGGAATCTCGCCGGTCTTTGGACCATGCTGTCCTGCCGCTCGGCCATCAAGGCGGGCGACGTGCTGGCCCGTGACGAGGCCCTGGCCCTGCTCGACGCCTGGCTGGAATGCCCGGAGCGGGATTACTGCCCGCACGGACGGCCCGCGCTGGTGGCCTTCACCTCCGCCGACCTGGAAAAACTCTTCAAGAGGAAATGACCCGGATCATGATTTCCGATCTCCTGTTGGAGGCCCATCGCGACCTGCCCCGCCAGGGGCCGGGCGAGGAGGCCTCGACCCTGCGGGCCCTGGTCCTGGCCGGGGGCCTGCCGGAAGACCTGCGGGTGCTGGACCTGGGCTGCGGCTCGGGCATGCAGACCCTGGTCCTGGCGCGGGCCCTGCCCGGAGCCCGGATCACGGCCGTGGACCAGCACGAACTCTTTCTCGACGAACTGCGCGCCCGCGCCCGCGAGGCGGGCCTGAACGGCCGTCTGAAGACCCTGGCCGCCGACATGGCCGACCTGCCGTTCGAGGACGGCTCCTTCGACCTGCTCTGGGCCGAGGGCTCCATCTCCTGCCTGGGCTTCGACCGGGGGCTGCGGCTCTGGAAGCGCCTGCTCCGGCCGGGCGGGGTCCTGGCCTGCACCGAGTTGGCCTGGCTCGTCTCCGAACCGCCCCAGGAGGCCGCCCGCCACTGGGAGTCCGGCTATCCGGGCATGCGCTGGGCTCCGGCCAACATGGACGCGGCCCGCGCCGCCGGCTACGACATCCTGGGCTCGTTTCCGCTGCCGCAGTCGGCCTGGCGCAGGGACTACTACGAACCCCTGAAGCGCAACCTGGAAGCCCTGCGCGTCCGCCGCGCGGGCGACGCCGGGGTGCTGGAGGCCATCGCCGCCGAGGAGGCGGAAATGGACCTCCTCCGGCGTCACGGCACGAGCTACGGCTACGTCTTCTACATCCTCCGCAAGCCCTGACCGGCGGGAGTCCCCATGACCATCACCTACAACAAGCTCCGCACCCGCATCCATCTGGACCGCATCACCGCCAACTACCGCCTGCTGCGCAAGAGCGGCGGAGCGGTCATCCCGGTCATCAAGGCCGACGCCTACGGCCACGGCCTCGTGCAGGTGGCCCGCGTCCTGGCCCAGGCCGGGGCCGAGACCTTCGCCGTGGGCACGGTGGAGGAGGGGGTCAAGCTGCGCCTCTCGGGCTGCGCGGGCCGGATCATCTCCCTGCTGGGCCCCCTGGACGGCGAGGAATACGACGCGCTCTTCGACCAGAACATCGTGCCCTTCGTCGGCGGGTTCGCCCAGTTGGAGGAGATCCAGCGCCGCTCCGAGCAGTGGGGCCGCCCGCTGCCCGTGAGCCTGAAGTTCGACACCGGCATGGCCCGCCTGGGCTTCGTGCGCTCCGACCTGAGGGCGCTGCTGGAGCGGCTCAAGGCCCTGCCCGGGGTCAGGCCGGTGATGGCCAGCTCCCACCTGGCCACGGCCGACGAGCCCGAGGGCGCGGACTTCGTCCGGGAACAGGGCGGCATTTTTTCCGAGGCCCTGGCGGCCCTGGCCGAGGCCGGGTTCAAGGTCGAGGCCAACCTGGCCAACTCGGCGGGCATCCTGGCCCACAAGAACCTGCACCACCAGTCCCAGCGGGCGGGCATCGCGCTCTACGGCTGCAATCCCTTCGCGGGCACGGACATGGCCGGGCTGGGCGAGGGGCTCAAACCGGCCATGGAGGTGCGCGCGCCCGTGGTGGCCGTGCATCCCCTGAAGAAGGGAACGAGCATCAGCTACGGCCGGACTTTCAAGGCCCGCACGGACATGTGCGTGGCCATCGTGGCCGTGGGCTACGCCGACGCCTACAGCCGGGGCCTGTCCAACAAGGGGGCCATGCTCGTGCACGGCAGGCGCGCGCCCATCCTGGGCCGGGTCTGCATGCAGCTCACGGCCGTGGACGTCACGGGCCTGCCCGAGGTCAAGCCCGGCGACCTGGTCCACCTGCTGGGCGGCGAAGGCGAGACCATCACGCCCGAGGATCTGGCGGGCTGGTGGGGCACCATCACCTATGAAGTCTTCTGCCTGCTGGGCCTGAACCGGCGGGAATACGTCTGAAGGGGGAGAGCATGAGCGATTCCGAATGGGTTTTGGCCGAGAACGTGGCTTCCGAGCCGGGCGAGTCCGAGGCCCTGCTGGCCAAGTGGCACGAGGTGGCCGAGGACATGGCCCTGGTGCCGGAGCTGAACGTGCGCGTGATCGAGGAGGGCGGCCGCGTGCGCGTGGAAGTGAGCCGCGAGCTGTACGACTGCATGAGCGGATTCTAGGGAGGGTGACGGCGCGGCCCCGGCCGTGCTAGGAGCGGACAGCTTCGGAGGTGGACCATGCTGGAATCCTTTCGGGCCCGTCTTCTCGTCTGGGGTTGGGGCGTGCTCCTCGTGCTCCTGGGCCTGCTCGCCTTTTCCCTGTCCTGGACCGAGCGTGAGCTGCTGACCGAAACCGAGCACCGCGCCGCCCGGCACCTGGAGGCCGTGCGCTGGCTCCTGGCCGACCACGCGCCCATCGACGATCCCATGCGCCTGGAAGCCTGGGTGGAGACCCTGGGCGCCCGCTCCGGCGTGCGCATCAGCCTCATCGACCACGGCCGCGTGCTGGCCGATTCCGAGGTCAGCTACGAGGGCCTGGGCGGCCTGGAGGACCACTCCCGGCGACCGGAGGTGGTCCAGGCCCTGGAGACCGGCCAAGGCATGGACGTGCGCTACAGCGCCACGCTCAGGAAGGACATGCTCTACGCGGCCCAGCGCGTGGAGGCCGCCGGGGCCCTGCCCGCGGGCGTGCTGCGCGTGGCCATTCCCGTGTCCCAGGTCCGTTCGCGGCTGGCCGAGGTGCGCGGCGGACTGCTCTGGGGCTTCGCCTCGGCCCTGGCTCTCGTGCTCCTGTTTTCCTGGCTTCTTTCGCGCAGCCTGACCAAGAGCGTGCGTTCCGTGGCCGAGCGGGCCAAGGCCATCGGCGAGGGCCGCTACCGGGACCGCCTCTGGGCCCCGCCGCGCGGCGAGTTTCGGCCCCTGGCCGAGGCCGTCAACGCCATGGCCGCCAGCATCGAGCGCCACGTCTCGACCATCGAGACCCAGAAGGAGCAGCTCAAGGCCATGTTCGAGGGCCTGGCCGAGGGCGTCATGGTCCTGGACAGCCAGGGCCGCCTGCTGACCTTCAACAGGGCCATGCACGAGATCATTCCCCTGCCGCTCACGGCCCCGGGCAAGACCGTGCTCGAACTGACCCGGCGGGTGGATCTGCAGGACGCCGTCTTGCGGGTCCTGGCCGCGCCCGAGGACCGGCGCGAGGAATTGGACCTGGACCTGCCCGGGGACCGGCAGCTGCGCGTGGGCGTGGTGCCCTTCGTGGAGCCCGCCGGCCGGCGGGTGGTGCTCGTGTTCCACGACGTGAGCGCCCTGCGCCGGGGCGAGCGGGCCCTGCGCGACTTCGTGACCAACGTCTCGCACCAGTTGCGCACCCCGCTGACGAGCATCCGGGGCTACGCCGAGACCCTGCGCGACGCCCCCCCGCCGGACCCCAAGGGCCGCAACGCCTTTCTCTCGACCATCATCCGCAATTCGCGGCACATGGAGGGCGTGCTCACGGCCATGCTGGCCCTGGCGCGCTCCGAGGAATCCGGGCGGCGGCAGGAGCCCGTGGAGGTGGACGCCGGGCTCATCGCCGACGAGGCCCTGGCCGACCTAGCTCCGGCGGCGGCCGAGAAGCGCGTGCGCCTCGTCTCCGAGCTGCCCGGAACGCCGATCCCGGTGCTGGCCGAGGCCCAGGGCCTGCTGGAGATCTTCCACAACCTCATGGGCAACGCCCTGCGCCACGGCCCGGAGGGCGGGACCGTGACCCTCTCGGCCCAGGCCGGGCCGGAATGGGTGGAATTCTCGGTGCGGGACCAGGGGCCGGGCGTGCCCGCCGACTTCCGGGAAAAGGTCTTCGAGCGCTTCTTCCGGGTGGACCCCAACGCCGTGGAAAAGGACGGCAGCGCGGGCCTGGGGCTGGCCATCTGCCGCCAGATCGCGCGCAACTTCGGCGGCGACGTCTGGCTGGCCGAGTCCGCCCCCGGAAGCGAGGGCGCGGACTTCCGCTTCCGGCTCAAGGCAGCGCCGGGCGCTCCCAAGACATGAAAAAAGGCGGGCCGAGGCCCGCCTTTTCCGTTTCAGGATTCCGTGTTCGTCAGCCCAGGTTCAGCATGGGCTCGATGATGGTCCGCATGGCCTTGCCCGTGGGCGTGTCGCCGTGGACCTTCATGAAGGGATAGCCCTCGTCGCCGGAGCGCACGACCTCGGCGTCCAGCGGGATGCGGCCCAGGAAGCGCACGCCCATCTCGCCGGCCAGGGCCTCGCCGCCGCCCTTGGTGAAGATGTCGTGGGTCTGGCCGCAGCCGGGGCAGACGAAGCCGCTCATGTTCTCCACGATGCCGAAGACCTCGTTGCCCACCTGGCGCACGAAGGACACCGAGCGCCGCACGTCGTCCACGGCCACGCCCTGCGGCGTGGTCACGACCACGGCCTTGGCGTCCTGGCCCAGGAGCTGGAGGGTGGACAGGGGCTCGTCGCCGGTGCCGGGAGGGCAGTCCACCACGAGGTAGTCCAGGTCGCCCCAGGCCACGTCCTGGATGAACTGGCGGATGAGGCCCATCTTCACCGGACCGCGCCAGATCACGGCCTGCTCCTTGTCCGGGAGCATGAAGCCCAGGGACATGACCGAGAGGGTCTTGCTCCAGGGCAGGGGCTCGATGACCTCCTCGCCGAAGTGCGGCTTCTGGCCGCCCATGGCCAGCAGGCGCGGGACGCTGGGGCCGTGCACGTCCACGTCCAGCAGGCCGACCTTCTTCCCGGCCAGGGAGAGGGCCACGGCGATGTTGGCCGCCACGGTGCTCTTGCCCACGCCGCCCTTGCCGGACATGACCACGAACTTGTGCTTGATGCGGGACAGGACCTTCTTGAGCTTCACGTCCTCGGGCTTCTGGCCGCAGGAATCGGGCGAACAGCCCGAGCCGGCCGAGGGACAGCTCTTGCAGGAATCGCTCATGTGGTGCTCCTTGAAAAGAAATGGGCCGGTGTGACCGGCCCTTTCTGATAACGCCTTGTGGCGAAATGTCAAATTCCCGGGGCCGCCACGGCGGTGAGGCCGAGCAGGCCGAGCACTTCGAAGATGAGCCAGGCCATGATGGCCGAGCAGGGCAGGGTCAGGATCCAGGCCACGACCATGTTTCCGGCGATGCCCCAGCGCACGGCCGAGAGGCGCTTGGACGAGCCCACGCCGAGCACGGCGGTGGAGATGGTGTGGGTCGTGCTGATGGGCGCGCCGATGAGCGAGGCACCGGTGATGACCATGGCCGCCGAGGTTTCGGCAGCGAAGCCGTGCACGGCCTCCAGCTTGAATATCTTGTGGCCCATGGTCTTGACGATCTTCCAGCCGCCCATTGCCGTGCCCATGGCCATGGCCATGGCGCAGGCCAGCTTGACCCAGAACGGCACGGTCAGGTCGGGAATCTCGTGGCCCACGAACAGGGCCAGGGTGATGATGCCCATGGTCTTCTGGGCGTCGTTCATGCCGTGGCTGGT
Source organism: Desulfovibrio aminophilus (assembly GCF_023660105.1). Lineage (NCBI taxonomy): Bacteria > Pseudomonadati > Thermodesulfobacteriota > Desulfovibrionia > Desulfovibrionales > Desulfovibrionaceae > Desulfovibrio > Desulfovibrio aminophilus. The sequence continues at coordinate 50,925 of NZ_JAMHGA010000043.1, forward strand.
GGCCATCAGGGCAGAGGAGGCGATCTGGAGCCTTCGGAAGGAGTGGTTCACCCCTCGCGGGGTGGCGTTGTGGAAGGCCCAGGAGAGCCCGAGCATGAGCGCGTACCCGGCCAGGAAGCCCGCCAGGGGCGAGAGCACGAGGGGCAGGAGGATTTTTTCGATGATGGACAGGTAGTGCAGGGTGCCGAAGCCCCGGTAGGCCACGGCCGCGCCCATGAGCCCGCCGATGAGGGCGTGGGAGGACGAGGAGGGCAGGCCCAGGTACCAGGTGAGCAGGTTCCAGAGGATGGCCCCGCCCAGGGCTGCCAAGGTCAGGGCCTGGCAGCCCCGGACCATGTCCGGGTGCACGATGCCCGAGCCGATGGTGTGGGCCACCTTGGTGCCGATGAAGGCTCCGGCCAGGTTGAGCGCGGCGGCCATGAACACCGCGGTCCTCGGCGAGAGAACCTTGGTGGAGACGATGGTGGCGATGGCGTTGGCCGAGTCGTGCGCGCCGTTGGTGAAGTCGAAGACCAGGGCCACGATCACGACGCCGATGAGCAGAACGAGAGGATCAGGCATTCTTGAGCACGATTCCTTCGATGGTTTTGGCCAGGCCCCAGCTGCGGCCCACGGCCTTGTCGATGCGGTCGTAGACCTGGTTCCACTTCATGGTGTCCAGGATGTTCGCGCAGTTTTCGGCCGAGACGTCGTAGAGCTCGGCCAGGCCGCTCAGGAGGAGCATCTCGCACTCGCCCTTGAGCTCCTTCACCCGGCGGACGTTCTGCTCGACCTCCTCCTTGCCGCCCAGTTTGGCCAGCATGGCGCCCACCTCGGTGACCATCATCCGCAGGTTGGAGACCATGCGCCGGGCCGGAAAGCGCACCCGGGTGAAGCCGTACACGCCGATGCGCGCGGAAACGGCCTGGATGTGGTTCAGGATGGCTTCCTGGGAGACGTTGATCTCGTGGATGTCTTCGCGGTCGATGGGGGTGATGAAGGTGGTGGAGAGCTGGTGGGTGATGTTGCGGGTGATGATGTCGCCTTCGGCTTCGATCATGTTCACGGTCTGGCAACGTTCCTCGCAATCACCCGCTTCCTGCACGATTTTTTCGAGGACCGTCGCCGCCTGGACAATGGTGCGGTTCTGCTCCCTGAAGAGATCGAAGAACTTTGGGGACTTGGGAAATAGGCTGAAGGACATGGACCCTCCGTCCGGGACTGGCGCGGTGAAAAAACCGCTGTGTCACAAAACGAATACCCCGAAATTATTATATAAAATGAATATACAAGCTCAACGCGCGCGCACGGTAACACAACCGTCGCAAAAGTCCATGCCTCGCGCGGAGCGAAGAGGGACAAGGGCCACGGGGCGGCCCGCCGCGAGAGGGTTTCCGGACGGGGCCGGGGTGCGCCGGAGCGAAAAAAAGGACCGCCCCGGAGGGCGGTCCTTGAGGTCGCGGAACCGGACTCAGGCGCGCTTGGCGGCCCGGGCCTCGCGCAGCCAGCCGTACCACTGCTCCAGGCCCTCGCCGTTCTTGCAGGACACGGGCAGGACGAGGATCTCGGAGTTCAGCTTGCGGGCGTGGGCCGAGGCCCGTTCCAGATCGAAGTCCACGTAGGGCAGCAGGTCGGTCTTGTTCAGGAGCATGACCGAGGAGATGTGGAACATGAGCGGGTATTTCTCGGGCTTGTCGTCGCCCTCGGTGACGGAGAGGAGCGAAATCTTGTGGTCCTCGCCCAGATTGAACTCGGCCGGGCAGACCAGGTTGCCCACGTTCTCGACGAAGAGGATGTCCAGGCCCTCGGTGTCGATGCTTTTCAGGGCGTCCAGGACCATGCCGGAATCGAGGTGGCAGCCGCCTTCGGTGTTGACCTGCACGGCCTGGGCCCCGGTGGCGGCCACGCGGCGGGCGTCGTTGTCGGTCTGGAGGTCGCCCTCGATGACGGCCATGCGGAACTCGCCCTTGAGGTCGGAGAGCGTCCGCTCCAGGAGCGTGGTCTTGCCCGCGCCCGGGGAGCTCATGAGGTTCAGGCAGAGGATGCCCTTGGCCTTGAAGATTCCGGCCAGGGTCTCGGCCAGGCGGTCGTTGGCCTCCAGCACGTTGCGCACGACGGGGATTTCCATGTCTTCTCCCAGGGCCTAGTCGGCCTCGATGGATTCGATGAGCAGCTCTTTTCCGGCCAGGACCTCGTGGCCCAGGAATTCGCCGCATTGGGGGCAGGGCATGTAGTGCCGGTCCTCGGGCTCGAATTCGGCCTTGCAGGAGCCGCAGCGCACGCGCAGCGGCACCTCCTCGACGAGCAGCTCCGCGCCCTCCAGCTCCGATCCCGGGGTCAGGGCCTCCCAGGCGAAGGTCAGGGCCTCGGTGACGGCCCCGGCCAGGGCGCCGTTGCGCAGCCGCACCCGGCTGACCTTGCCCAGGCCGTGCCGGTCGCGTTCCTCGAGGATGATGGTCATCATGCTCTGCACCAGGGATAGTTCATGCATGGGAGGGTGGCTTACCCCAATTCAGGGCCAGCGGCAAGGCGCGGGCAAAAGGAAAGGGCGGCCTCCCGGGGGAGGCCGCCCTCTTCATCAGGGGCGCGGGAATCAGCCGCCGCAGGAACTGCCGCTGCTGCCGCAGCCGCCGCAGGTTCCCGAGGAGGAGCAGGACCCGCCGCCTTCCAGCGGATTGTCCGACTCCACGGAGAAGCCGTAGGGGGTCATGTCCACGCGGATGGCGCCGGTCTGGGCCAGGAGGGCCTTGTCCACCAGGAAGGTGAACCCTCCGGCGGCGAAGCTCTCGTCGTTCTCGCGCGGGTCGTCCAGGGCCAGGGCTAGGCGCGGGCCGGAGCAGCAGCCGCCTCCGGCGTAGACCCGGACAGGGCTCGCGGTCTTGTCGGAGAAGTAGTCTTCCAACTGCTTCTTCGCGGCATCGGAAAGTTCGACCATGGGGATATCCTCCTTGGGGTTCACGCCGGGGGGCGCGGTGCCGGATGCCGCCGGAAAAATCCGGGGCGGCACCCTTTCGGACGCCGCCCCGGCCTTTGGTCCGAACAGGTCAGCAGGAGCAGGATCCGCCCGTGCCGCAGGACCCGCCCGTGCTGCAGGAGCCGGAGGAGCAACCGCCGCCTCCGCCTCCGACGGGTTTCTCGGAGCTGACCGAGAACCCGTAATAGGTCATGTCGATGCGGATGGTTCCGGTCTGGGTCAGGAGATCCTTTTCGACCAGGAAGGTGAATCCGCCCTCATTGAACGTCTCGTCGTCGTGATGCGGCTCGTCCAGAGCCAGCGAGAGCCTCGGCCCCGCTCAACCACCCGTGGACAGGTAGACCCTGACCGGGGTGACTTCCTTGTCCGCGAAGTAGCCCTGGAGCTGCTTCTGGGCGGACGGGGTCAGTTCGATCATGCGTTCCTCCTTGCGCTCGGCGCGGCAAACACAGGTAAGACTGGAGTGCATTTTTGTCAAACAGGAAGTTGCCCGCCGAGCCCGGTCTGTTGACCGGAATGCGGGCTTGGGCTAACGTCACCCAAGCTCCTGATTGAGCGATCACTTTAGCCGGCCGGGCCGCGTCCGGGCCGGAGTCGGCACGCCAACGAAACCGAGGACCCGCCATGACGACCAAGGAACTCATCCTCAACACTGCCAAGGAAATGATCGCCGAGGTGGGCTTCCACAGGACCACGACCGCCAGCCTGGCCAAGCAGGCGAACATCTCCGAAGGCACCATCTACCGCCACTTCGAGAGCAAGGAGGAGATCCTGCTCCAGATCCTGCGCGATCTGGAGGAGTCCTACTCCCGCTTCATCGTCCAGTGCCGGGACACCACGGACGGGGCCTACGGGACCATCGAGAAGGTCCTGGAGAGCCACCTCTCCTTCGTGCGCGAGAACGAGGCCGACATCAAGATCGTGCTCTCCACCTACGGCATCCTGGACGCGGCCAAGAAATCCATGGCCTCGCTGATCTACCGCATGGAGTCCTTCTTCGAGGACTGCCTGCGCAAGGCCAAGGCCAAGGACTCCATCCAGGAGGGCGTGCCCGAGCGCCAGACCGCGCTCATCCTGGTCACGCTGCTTTTCGGACTCATGCGCCTCAAGCTCTACTGGCCCGAGGTCGAGGACCTCGCCGCCCCGGCCGTGGACTTCTGCCGCCGCAGCCTCATCAAGTAGGACGCCGCCATGGAACAGTGCCGCACCGTGCTGGGCAGCCGGGAAATGGCCCGGACCCTGGACCGCCTGGCCTCGGAGGTCATCGAGCGCCGGGGCGAGTCCGAGAAGCTCGCGCTCATCGGCATCCAGCGCCGGGGCGCGGATCTGGCCGAGCGCCTGAAGAAGCGCCTGGACGAGCGCCTGGGACGGCGCATCCCCCTGGGCAAGCTGGACATCAACCTCTACCGGGACGACTGGTCCAGCCTGGAGATCCAGCCGCGCATCAACTGCACGGAGATTCCCTTCGACCTGGAGGGGGCCAGCGTGGTCCTGGTGGACGACGTGCTCTTCTCCGGCCGGACCATCCGCGCCGCCCTGGAGGCCATCCTGGACTACGGGCGGCCCAAGCGCGTGGAACTCCTCGTGCTCATCGACCGGGGCCACCGCGAACTGCCCATCCAGGCCGACTACGTGGGCAAGAAGGTGAGCACCCAGGACCATGAGCACGTGAACGTGCTCGTGGCCGAGCGCGACGCCGAGGACAAGGTCTGCATCGTCCGTTGATCCCGCCATGATCGCCACGTCCGCCGTCCTCCTGCCCCGCGACGAGACCCCGCGCCGCTGCCTGAGCCTCATCGGCATGGCCGGGGCGGGCAAGTCCACCCTGGCGCCGCTCCTGGCCCGCCGCCTGGACTGGGCCCACATGGACACCGATCGGCTCCTGGAGGCCTACTACGGTCTGCCCTTGCAGCAACTCCTGGACAGCGTGGGCCTGGAGACCTTCCTCCAGCTGGAGGAGCATCAGGTGGGCGGCGTGGGCGCGCAGCGGGTCGTGATCTCCACCGGCGGCAGCGTGGTCTATTCGCGCCGCGCCGTGGACCGGCTCAAGATGCTCGGCGCGGTGGTCTTCCTGGAGATCGACCTGCCGACCTTCCTGGAGCGCGTGGGCCGTGGCGACGACCGGGGCCTGGTCGTGGGCCCGGGCAAGAGCTTCGAGGACCTGTACGCCGAGCGGCAGCCGCTCTACCGCGCGGCCGCCGACTTCATCGTGGACACCGGGGCCGAGGGCCCGGAGGCCTGCGCCGAGCGCATCCTGCGCTGGTTCGGAGAACAATCGTGAAAAGCACGCCCCAGGCGGTCTTCCGCAAGCTGGCCGCCCTCTATGAGCGCATGGGCATCGCCTACGACGCCGCGGCCCAAGGGCTGGGCCTGACCTGTTCCGGCTGCGCGGACAACTGCTGCCGGAGCTTCTTCCAGCATCATACCTACGTGGAGTGGACCTATCTCTGGCAGGGCCTGGAGGCCATGCCGCAGGACCGCCGCCAGGAGTACGAGCGCCGGGCCGCGGCCTACCTGCGCGAGGCCCGCGAGGCCCTGGACAGGGGCGAACGCCCGGCCGCCATGTGCCCGCTCAACGACGACGGGCTCTGCGGGGTCTATGCCCACCGCCTGATGATCTGCCGCCTGCACGGCGTGCCCACCGTGACCGTGCGCCCGGACGGCGGCCGCCAGACTTTTCCGGGCTGCTTCCGGGCCCAGGAACTGTGCGAGGGCCGGGAGGACTTCCCCGTGCTCGACCGCAGCGCGCTCTACCGCGACCTGGCCCGGCTGGAGATGGAATTCCTGGGCTCCCGGCTGCGCCAACTGCCCCGGGTGGACCTGACCCTGGCCGAGATGATCGTCTCCGGCAAGCCGCTGTAGCGGGCCGCCGGACACCCCTCCCGTTCCGTCAGCGTTTCGCCGCCGTGAGGTAGGCCGCCCGCGCCGCCGGGTTCCCGGCCGCCTCGGCCCAGTGCAGGTACACGAGCTTCAGGTAGCGCTCCCGGATGTCCCGCGCGTGCGCCAGGCGTTCGGCCACCACGGCGGCCGCGTCCAGCCCGCGCACGGTCTGGGCCACGGTCCGCGCCCGGTGGATGGGCCGGTGCGCGGCCTCCACGGCCAGCCGTCCGGCCTCGGCCACCCGCGCGGCGCGTTCCGGCTCGGCCAGCAGTTCCTCCACCAGCCGCACCAGTCCGTCCATGTCCTTGGGATCATAGATGAAGAGGTGCTCGCCGTCGCGGAACAGCTCGTCCTGGCCGTGGCCCACGCGGGGAGTGAGCAGGCAGGCCCCGCAGGCCAGGGCCTCCATGACCCGGAAGTTGAGGTCCCCGCGCTCGGCGATGTTCAGGCCCAGCCGCGCCCGGGGGTAGAGCCCGCTGAACACGCCCCGCCGCGCCGCGAGGCCCGGCAGGCGGCGGCCCAGTTCGGCCAGGAACGCGGCCCGGCCGGGCGTGGTCTCCGGGTCCACGGTGCCCGCGAAGAGCAGGTCCCATTCCGGTTCCACGGGCGAGTCCGGCGGCCGGTGGCAATGGTCCGCGAAGGGCGGCAGCCAGATCACCCGCTCCGGGGACAGCCGCCCGCGGAAGAGGGGCAGGTGGTCCCGGAGGCTGACGAAGCAGAGGTCGAAGCCCTGGGCCCAGGTCGGGTACCAGGAGTGGATGTGCGAGTCGATGCACCAGAAGGCCGTGAGGCAGGGCAGGGACTCCAGGCCCACCAGGGGGGGGGCCGTGCTGCGGTCGAGGTAGAGGAGCAGGTCCGGTTCCAGCCCGGCGCGGCGGCACACGGCGTCCCAGTCCAGGATTTCGCCCCGGGCCAGGGGCAGGTGCCGCACCTCGAAGCCCAGTTCCGCGAGGGCCGGGGAAAAGAAGATGCCGCCCAGGCAGACGACGGTTTCGACGCGGCCCTTCATCGCAGGTGGAGGTAGGCGGTGAAGTCGTCGATGCCCAGCAGGCGGCAGTCCACGTAAGCCTCGACGTACTGGGCGAAGGTCTTTTTCTTGCCGAAGACGCGGTACTCCGTGTCCGGCCCGGCGAAGGACAGGCCCAGGAATTCGGCCACCTGGGGGTGGATGGGCATCTGGAACTCGGGGAAGAGCCGGGCCGAGGAGAGCAGGTCGGCCTCGGCCGGGGCCGTCAGGCCCAGCTCGGCCAGCACGCCCCGGGCGGCCAGGGCCATGAGCTCCGGGCCGGGGTGGTTCACGGTGTTGAAGAGCATCCTCTCGCGGAAATCGGCCAGCACCGTGTCCAGATATTGCACCGGGGTGCGGGCCTGCCGTCGCTGTTCGCGCTCCAGGGACTCGTCCAGCAGGGCCTGGAGGTCGTACTTCCGGGCCAGGTCCGTGCGCAGATGGAGGTGCAGGATTTCGGCCTTGGACAGGCCCATGTCCAGGAGGTGGTCCAGGAAGCGGTCTCGGAAGTCGAAGCCCGGGGCGTTGTGCCACAGCGGCCAGTAGCCCATGAAGAACATGTTCGGCACGCAGAGCGCGGCCGCGTCGCCAGGGATCTTCTTCAGCAGGGCCTCGGAGGAGAGTTCGCCCCACTGCGGGCCCAGGTATTGGTAGAGGAACAGGCCGCAGGAGGCCAGGACGCCGTCCGGCACCGGCTCGCGGGTGTAGTTGGTGAACAGGCGGATGTCGTGGCGCGCGGCGAACTCCGGGCAGAGCCGCAGCAACGCGGCCAGGGGCTCGCCCTGGCAGTTGGCGTGCAGGACGCAGGGACGGCGTTCCATGTCCGCCAGCCGTAGCACAAGGCCCCGCCGGGCGGCAATGTTCCGGGGCGGTTCTTGTATGTACTACGAAATGTAGCTATGGATTTGGGAACGGGAGGCGCCGCATGGCCGGGAAATCGCGCGACTCGAAGACCGTGGTGCTCGACCTGGACCGCCTGGGGCGGGCCGAACCCGAGGGGGGCGACTGGGCCGCCGAGGAGGTCCGACCCAGGCCGCCCAAGCGGCTCCTGAGCCTGCGGGTGGACGCCGACGTGCTGGAGTTCTTCCGTTCCCAGGGCCCGGGTTGGCAGAGCCGCATGAACGCGGTGCTGCGGGCCTACATGGAGCACCGCGTCCGCCGCTGACGGGGGTTTACAGACGCCGCTCCGGGGGCGTATCAGCGGGTGTTCCGCAACTCATCCCGGAGATATTTCATGCGCAAGGAACTGGAAGCCGTCGTCGCCGCCATCCGCCCGGTGGATTTCGCGGGCCTGGAGCCCGCCGCCCGGGCCCATCTGGACAACCTGACCAAGCCGCGCGGCAGCCTGGGCCGTCTGGAAGACCTGGCGGTGCAGCTCTGCTGCGCGCAGGGCGGCGGCCGCCCGACGGCCGACCCGGCGCGGATCTACACCGTGGCCGGGGACCACGGCGTGGTGGAGGAGGGCGTGAGCCTCTTCCCCCAGGAAGTGACCCGTCAGATGGTGCTCAATTTCCTCAACGGCGGCGCGGGCATCAACGTGCTTTGCCGGACCTCCGGCGTGCAGCTCTTCGTGGTCGACGCGGGCTGCCTGGGCGAGGACTTCGCCGAGCATCCGGCCCTGATCCGGGGCAAGGTGGCCCAGGGCACGGCCAATCTGGCCAAGGGCCCGGCCATGACCGGGGACCGGTGCCTGGCCGCGCTGCTCCTGGGCGTGTCCCTGGCCGACCGCGCGGCGGCCGAGGGCGTGCGCGTGCTCGGCACCGGCGACATGGGCATCGGCAACACCACGCCCTCCACGGCCCTCTACTGCGCCTATCTCGGGCTCGCCCCGCGCGAGATGACCGGCCCGGGCACCGGGCTCGCCCCCGAGGCCGTGGCCCGCAAAGCCGGAGTGGTGGAGCGCGGCCTGGCCGCCAACGCCGGGGCCGTGGCCTCGGGCGATGCCTTTGAAATCCTGGCCGCCCTTGGCGGGCTGGAGATCGCCTGCCTGGCCGGGCTCGTCCTGGGCGGGGCCAAGAACCGCCAGGTGGTCTGCGTGGACGGCTTCATCTCCACGGCGGCCTACACCGCCGCCGCCCACATCTGCCCGGCCGTGCGGGACTACTGCGTGCTTTCCCACGCCTCGGCCGAGCCGGGCCACGCCCGGGCCGTGGCCGCCCTGGGGCTCAAGCCGGTGCTCGACCTGGGCCTGCGCCTGGGCGAGGGCACGGGCGCGGCCATGACCGTCTTTCTGCTGCGCTGCGCCGCAGACATCTACAACGACATGGCCTCGTTCGCCGACGCCGGCGTGAGCGAAGGCTGAGAAGGGAAATCGTCATGCGCCGTCTGTCCATCGCCCTGTCCGTCCTGGTCCTGCTCGTGACCGCCCTGTCCTGCTCCAAGGAGCCCCGCCTGGAGGGCCGGCAGAACTTCGGCCGTTTCTTCGCCCAGTACGGAGTGACCGGCTCGTTCGTGCTCTTCGACCCCCGCCGCGAGAGCCTGGTGGTCTACAACGATGAGATGGCCGAGCGGAACTTTCCGCCCTGCTCGACCTTCAAGATCGTGAATTCGCTCTTGGCCCTGGATTCCGGGGCCGTGTCCGGGCCGGACCAGGTCTTCCGCTGGGACGGCAAGGACCGGGGCGACCCGGCCTGGAACCGCGACCTGACCATGAAGGACGCCTTCCGCTCCTCGGCCGTCTGGGTCTTCCAGCAGATCGCCGACGGCATGGGCCGGGAGTCCATCCGCACCCGCCTGTCCCAGATGAACTACGGCAACGCCGAGACGAGCGGGCCGGACCCGTTCTGGATCAACGGCGACCTGCGCATCTCGGCCCTGGGCCAGGTGGACTTCCTGCGCCGCCTGAGCGCCGGGGAGCTCGTCTTCTCGGACAAGGCCCAGAAGGCGGTCAAGGACATGATGGTCCTGGAGAACGACGTGAACGGCCGCATCCTGCGCGGCAAGACGGGCATGACCGAGAAGAACGGCCTGCGCCTGGGCTGGTTCGTGGGCTGGGTGGAGAAGGACGGGAAGAACTATCCCTTCGCGCTGAACATCCTCTCCGACCATCCGCGCGCGGACTTCATGGAGGCCCGCCAGGCCATCGTGCGGGAAATCCTCAAGACCCTCTGGATCTAGGCCCGGGAGCGGTCCTTCCAGTTCCACCACAGGCGCAGCGCGGGGTCCGGGCCGCCGGTCTCGGCCACGTGCACCGCGCAGCGGAAGACGTAGAGCACGCAGCGGTCCACGTGGCGGCCCTCCAGGGCCTCCAGCCCGCGGTACATCTCCTCGGGGTCGGCTCCGCGCAACGCATCCGGTGCGCGGTAGCCCAGGCGCAGCAGGTCGCGGGCCATGCTCGGGCCGATGCCCGGCAGGGCTTGCAGAGCCGTCAGCGCGGCCTTGTCGGAATCAGTGTTTGATGCCCGCGGCATAGACCTCGGCCAGAACCTCGGCGGCTCCGGCGGCCAGCACCCTGCGGGCCAGCTCGGTTCCCAGTTCCCAGGCCTGGTCCACCGGCCCGGCGAGCTCCAGGCGCACGGCCCGGCCGCCCTCGGTGTCGGCCACGAAGCCGGTGAGATGCACGATCCCGCCCAGCACCTGGGAATGGGCCGCGATGGGCACCTGGCAGCCGCCGTCCAGGGCGGTGAGGAAGCCGCGCTCGGCCCGGACCCGGATCTTCGTTTCCGCGTGATCCAGGAAGGCCAGCAGTTCGGCCACTTCCGGCCGGTCCTTGCGGTACTCGATGCCCAGGGCCCCCTGGGCCACGGCGGGCAGGAAATCCGGCGGTCCGAGGACCTCGCTCTTCGGCGCGGAGAGGCCCAGGCGCTTGAGCCCGGCCGTGGCCACCACGATGGCGTCGTACCGGCCTTCCAGGAGCTTGCGCACCCGGGTGTCCAGGTTGCCGCGCAGGGACTCCACCACGAGGTCCGGACGCAGGGTCTTGAGCTGGGCCTGGCGGCGCAGGCTGCTCGTGCCGACCCTGGCCGCCTGGGGCAGGGCCGCGAGCCCGTCGAAATTCACGGACAGGAGCGTGTCGGTGCAGTCCTCGCGTTCGGGGTTCACGCCCACCACCAGCTCGGGCGGCAGCTCCGTGGGCACGTCCTTCATGCTGTGCACGGCGATGTCGGCCCGGCCGTCCAGCAGGGCCTCCTCGATCTCCTTGACGAACAGGCCCTTGCCGCCCACCTGGGCCAGGGGCACGTCGAGAATCTTGTCGCCCGTGGTCTTGATCTTGAGCAGCTCCACGGAAAGGCCGGGGTGACGGGCGCGGAGCAGGGCCGAGATGTGCTCGGCCTGCCACAAGGCCAGGGCGCTGCCCCGGGTGGCGATGGTCAGTGTCTTCATGGACATCCTTTGGGGCTCATGAGAAGGGGCCGCCCCTGGCGGACGGTCCCGCCGGTGCTAGTGGCCGCAGGTGGAGCAGCTGCCGCCGGAACAGCTGGAGCAGCCGCCGCCTCCGCCTCCTTCGCCCGAGGGGGACATGTCGAAGTCGCCGCCCTCGCCGCCGCTCTTGGCCCGGCAGCGGGACATGAGCTTGGACGTCTTGGCCGAGCCGCACTTGGGGCAGGCCGGAGTCTCCTCGCCGAAGACGAGTTCCTCGAACTCCTGGCCGCACTTGCCGCACTTGTATTCGAAAATGGGCATGGATCGAACCTCCGAACGGGATGAAAGCCCCCGGGTCATAGCCCGAAAAGCGGGCGTCTGGCAACGCCGGGGGCGGACCGGGTTAGAATAGGCGCTGATGGGGAAAAGGCAATGCCCGGATCAGAGGGTCCGGCGGTCGAGCACCCGTTTGGCCTTGCTTTCCGCGCGCTCCAGGGTTTTGGGCTCCACCAGCCGGACGTCGAAGGACACGCCCAGCTCGTCCAGCTTGCGGCGCAGGGTCTCGATGACGTCCTGGGACTCGGAGATGCGGTCGGTGCAGAAGGACTCCGGGGCCTCCACCAGGACCGTGGCCTTGTCCATGCGGTCCTCGCGGTCCAGGACGATCTGGTAGTGCGGGCCCGCCAGTCCGCTCTCCAGGAGGATGGCCTCCACCTGGGAGGGGAAGACGTTCACGCCCCGGATGATGAGCATGTCGTCGGCCCGGCCCGGGATGCGGGCCATGCGCCGGAAGGTGCGGCCGCAGGCGCAGGGTTCGTCGATGAGCCGGGTCAGGTCGCCGGTGCGGTAGCGCACCACCGGGAAGGCCTCCTTGGTCAAGGTGGTCAGGACCAGCTCGCCGGTTTCGCCCGGGGCCACGGGCTCGCCGCTCTCCGGGTCCACGATCTCGGCCAGGAAGTGGTCCTCGTTGATGTGCAGTCCCCGGCGCTCCAGGCATTCGCCCGCGATGCCCGGGCCCATGACCTCGCTGATGCCGTAGTTGTCCGTGGCCTGGACGCCGAGGCGCTCCTCGATCTCGCGGCGCATGGGCTCGGACCAGGGCTCGGCCCCGAAGAGGCCGACGCGCAGGGTCAGGTCGTTGCGGCCGACGCCCATCTCGGCCAGGGCGTCGGCCAGGTGCAGGGCGTAGCTCGGGGTGCAGATGAGGGCCGTGGCGCGGTAGTCCTGCATGATCATGATCTGGCGGCGGGTGTTGCCGCTGGAGCTGGGAATGACCGAGGCCCCGATGCGCTCGGCCCCGTAGTGGAAGCCGAAGCCGCCGGTGAACAGGCCGTAGTTCAGGGCGATCTGGACCACGTCGTCCTTGGTCACGCCCCCGGCGGTGAGCACCCGGGCCACCAGCTCGGACCAGCGGCGCACGTCGCCCTTGGTGTAGCCGACCACCGTGGGCTTGCCCGTGGTGCCCGAGGAGGCCTGGAGCCGGACCACCTCGCGCAGGGGCACGGCGAACAGGCCGTAGGGGTAGTTGTCGCGCACGTCGGCCTTGGTGGTGAAGGGCAGCCGCCGCACGTCGTCCAGGGAGCGGATCTGGTCCGGGTCCAGGCCCAGCTCGGCGAAGCGCCTGCTGTAGAGCGGCACGTTGCGGGCCACCCGGGTCAGGGTGGATTGCAGGCGCTCCAGCTGGACCATCTCCAGGTCCGAGCGGTTCATGCATTCGCAGTCGGCTTGCCAGTACATCGCCGCCTCCCTTTGGCTAGCGGGCGTCGAGGTCGCGGCCCAGATAGGCCCGCTGCACGTCCTTGTTGGCCAGCAGTTCGTCCGCCGGTCCCTGGAGGATGATCCGGCCGGTTTCCAGCACGTAGCCCCGGTCCGCGATGCGCAGCGCGCTCCGGGCGTTCTGCTCCACCAGGAGCACGGTCAGGCCCAGCTCGTCGCGCAGCCGCACGATGAGCCGGAAGATGTCCCGGACCACCAGGGGGGCCAGGCCCATGCCCGGCTCGTCCAGGAGCAGGAGCCTCGGCCCGGCCATGAGCGCCCGGCCCAGGGCCAGCATCTGCTGCTCGCCGCCGGAGAGGGTGCCCGCTGCCTGGGCCCTGCGCTCGGCCAGCACCGGGAACATCTCGTAGATCCGCGCCAGGGTGCGCGCGGCGGCCTCGCGGCCTTCGCGGTCGCGGCGGGTGTAGGCCCCGAGCCGGAGGTTGTCCTCCACCGAGAGCGGGCTGAACACGAGCCGCCCCTCGGGCACGTGGGACAGGCCCAGGCGCACCACGCGTTCCGGGGCCAGTCCCAGGAGGCTTTCCCCGGCCAGGGCGATCTCGCCCCCGGCCGGGCGCAGCAGCCCGGAGACGGCCGTCAGGAGCGTGGTCTTGCCCGCGCCGTTGCCGCCGATGAGGGCCACGATCTCGCCCGCCTTGACGTGCAGGGAGACCCGCCTGGCGGCGTGGATCCTGCCGTAGAACACGTCCACGTTCTTCAGCGCGAGCAGGGGGCCGCTCATGCCTCGTCCTCGTCCGCGCCGAGATAGGCGGCCACCACCTCGGGGTCGCGCTGGACCTCGGCGGGCGCGCCGTGGCGGATGACCCGGCCGAAGCAGAGCACGAGCACCGCGTCGCTCACGCCCATGACCAGGTCCATGTCGTGCTCCACCAGGACCACGGTCACCCCGCGCTCGTCGCGGATGCGCCGGATCAGGCCTCCCAGGGCCCTGGTCTCGGACATGTTCAGCCCGGCGGCCGGTTCGTCCAGGAGCAGGAGCCTCGGCCCGGCGGCCAGGGCCCGGGCCAGCTCCAGGAGGCGCTGTCTGCCGAAGGCCAGGTCGCGGGCCGGAGTCTGGGCCGCGTCCGCGAGCCCGACGAAATCCAGGGCCGCCTCGGCCTCGCGCCGGATGTCCCGCTCCAGGGCCCGGGAACGGGGCGTGCGCAGCAGGCTGTGCCAGACCGGCAGCTCCAGGCGGCCGTGGCAGCCGGTCATGACGTTCTCCAGGGCGCTCATGTTGGAGAAGATTTCCAGGTTCTGGAAGGTGCGCACCATGCCCGCGCGGCTGCGTTCGAAGGCCCTGGCCCGGCTCAGGTCGCTGCCGCCCAGGCGGACGGAGCCGGAGTCCGCCGGAACCATGCCCGAAAGCACGTTGAGCAGGGTGGTTTTGCCCGCGCCGTTGGGCCCGATGATCGCGGCGATGCTCCCGTCTCCGGCCTGGAAGTCCACGTCCAGGAGGGCCTGGACCCCGCCGAAGCGCACGCTCACGCCCGAGCAGGAGAGCAGCGGCTCAGCCATCGGCGGCCTCCCCGGAAGGCGTGCGCCGCTTGGTCGTCCGGCTAAGCCGTTCCGTCAGCGCGGCCAGGCCGCCCGCCAGCCCGCCGGGCAGGTAGAGCATGCAGAGCACGAGGATCAGGCCGAAGAGGAGCACCTCCACGTTCTCGAAGACGCGCAGGAACTCCGGCAGCACGGTCAGGAAGAAGGCCCCCAGCACCGAGCCGAGAAGACTGGTCATGCCCCCGAGCACGACCATGACGATGAGCTCCACCGAGAAGGAGAAGCCGAAGGAGGCCGGGGCGATGAAGGTCAGGTAGTGGGCGTAGAGCACCCCGGCCAGCCCGGCGAAGCCCGCCGAGAGCACGAAGACGAAGAGCTTGTGGCGGGCCACGTCGATGCCCATGGCCTGGGCCGCCTTTTCCGAGGTGTGCAGGGCGCGCAGGGCCCGGCCCAGGCGGGAGTGGAGCAGGTTCAGGGACAGGAGCAGGACCAGGCAGAGCGACCCGGCCACGATGAAGTAGTAGGCCAGGTCGCCCAGCGGCGCTCCGGCCACGGCCGGGCGTGGAATGCCGGTGAAGCCCGAGGGGCCGCCGGTGATCGCCACGGTTTCGTTGAAGAGGATGGAGAGGATGATCCCGAAGCCCAGGGTGGCCATGGCCAGGTAGTGGCCGGTGAGCTTGAGCGAGGGGACGCCCACCAGGAAGGCCACGGCCGCGGCGGCCAGCACCCCGGCGGCCATGCCCAGGGGCACGGGCAGGCCGAGGGTCGCGGTGAGAACGGCCGTGGTGTAGGCCCCCAGGCCGTAGAACCCGGCGTGGCCCAGGGAGATCTGCCCGGCGTGGCCCACCAGGAGGTTCAGGCCCACGGCGATCATGGCGTGCAGGCAGCACATGGTCAGGACCGTGAGGTGGTAGCCGCCGGACAGCACCAGGGGGGCCAGGGCCAGGGCGGCGGCCAGGGCGCAGAGCCGCAGGGCGTCGGCGCGGAAGCCGCCCATCTCAGACCCGCTTGGCGTCCTTGGCGCCGAACAGGCCCGAGGGCCGGACGAAGAGCAGGGCCAGGAGGATGACGAAGGCGATGGCGTCCTTGTAGGCCGAGGAGATCAGGCCCGCGCCCAGGGACTCCAGCACGCCCAGGATCAGGCCCCCGGCGGCCGCGCCGAAGGGGTTGCCCAGGCCGCCCAGGATGCAGGCGGCGAAGCCCTTGAGCCCCAGGAGCACGCCGACGTCGAAGCTGGTCATGGTCAGGGGCGCGAGGATGACCCCGCCCACGGCCCCGACGAAGGCCGAGATCATGAACGAGAGGAGCACCATGCGCCGCACGCCGATGCCCACCAGGGAGGCGGCCTTGGCGTCGTGGGAGCAGGCCAGCATGGCCTTGCCGTGCAGGGTGGCGGAGAAGAAGTACTTGAGCCCGGCCAGGAGCGCCAGGGTGATGGAGAGCACCCAGAGGCTCTGGGGCATGAGCGCCGCGCCGAGGAAGGGGATGGGCGTCTCGCCGGAGAAGGGCGGCAGGGCGTGGGTGTCCTTGCCCCAGACGAGCATGACCAGGCCCCGGATGAGGATGGACACGCCGATGGTGATGATGATCAGGTCCATGGCCGGTCGCCCCGAGGCCGGGCGGATGGCCAGGCGTTCCACCAGCGCGCCCGCCAGGGTCACCGCCGGCACGGCCAGGGCCACGGCCACGGGCTCGGGCAGGCCCAAGCCGCGCAGGGCGAAGACGCTGACCATGCCGCCGAGCATGACGAACTCGCCCTGGGCGAAGTTGATCACTCCGGTGGTGTTGAAGATGATGGTGAAGCCGAGGGCGGCCAGCCCGTAGGTGCTGCCCACGGTCAGGCCGGTGATGCAGTATTGCAGGATGCTCGCCGGGTCCATGCGCCGCGTCCGGATTCGGGCGGGGCCGGAAGGGGTCGCCTCCCGGCCCCCGCGCCGCTACTCCGCGATCTTCCAGTCGCCCTTGCTGATGACGACCATGACGAAGGCGTTCTCGTCCAGGCCGTTGTGGTTCGCCGGGGAGTACGTGAAGATGCCCGCCGTGCCCGGGAACCCGGAGGTCTTCTCCAGGTTGTCGCGGATGTCCTGGGGCTTGGCCGACTTGCCCGCGCGGATGGCGTTCACCGTGAGCATGAGCGCGTCCCAGCCGTGGCCGCCGAAGGTGGACACCGGGGCGTTGAAGCGCTTGGCGTACTGCTCGGCGTAGCCGGTCAGCAGGGCCTTCTGCGGATGGTTGTCGGCAAGCTGCCCGGCCACGATGAGCCGCCCGGCGGGCAGGACGATGCCCTCGGCGGCGTCCCCGGCCAGTTCGATGAATTTCTTGGAGGCCACGCCGTGGCTCATGTAGAGCGGCGTGTCGATGCCCAGCTGCACGCGGTTGCGGGCCACCACGGCCGGTCCGGGATTGGTGCCCCAGCAGACGATGGCGTCCGGGGCGGCGGCCTTGATCTTGGTCAGCTGGGCGGTCATGTCCGTGTCCTTGGGCCCGAAGACCTCGTCGGCCACCAGGGTCAGGCCCTGGGCGGGCGTCAGCTCCTGGAGCACGGCCCGGCCGGATTGGCCGTAGCCGTCGGATACGGTGAGGATGGCGATCCTGGCGTAGCCCTTCTTCTTGGCGTCCTGGAGGATTTTCAGCACGGCGTGGCGGTCCAGCTGCGGCGTGTTGAAGACCCAGGGATCCACGGGAGAGATGATCTTTTCCGAGGCCGAGCAGGAGACCAGGGGCGTCTTGGCCGGGCCGAAGAGTTTCACGATCGCCAGGGTGTTGCCGGAGATGCTCGGTCCGAGCACGGCCACCACCTTGTCCTGGTCCAGGAGCTTCTTGGCGGCCATGACGCACTTGTTCACGTCGGACTCGTCGTCGTAGACCACGATCTCCAGCTTGCGGCCCTCGATGCCGCCCTTGGCGTTGATTTCGTCCTGGAGCATGAGCAGGGTGTTCTTCTCCGGCTCGCCGAGGAAGGAGGCCGGGCCGGTGACGGAGAGCACCGCGCCGATCTTCACGCTGTCGGATTCCTTGGAGCAGCCCGCGAGGGCCAGCAAGGCGGCCAGGGCGAGGGCGGCGGCTCGCGCGATGGTCATGGGAAAAACCTCCGGTCCTGTGAACGTCGATGGGGTGCGCCGGGCGCTGAACCCGACTTAAAGTGAGTACTTATTCCTGCCCAAAAGCATTCAGGCTGTCAACGGGGGGCGGCCGCGCCCTCGGCTTCCTTTCGCACCCGTCCTTGACAGGGCGGAGCGGCCGGGGCAAGATTTCCAGACTTTGATTCAACCGGAATGGAGGCCGCCATGCTCGGATTCGGAAGCGTTGAGATCGCCCTGGCCTACTGGGCCTGCATCCTGGCCTCGGCCTTCTGCGTGGTCTACGGGGCCGTGAAGTGGAACGACGGCGGCGCGCCGGACAAGATCAAGGTCAGCAAGGTCATCCTGCCGCCCAAGGGCGAGTAGCGGTCCCTTTTTCCCATGACCCCAGAAGGCCCCGGTTCCGCCGGGGTCTTTTTTCATGTCTGGGACAAAAAAAGGCCGGGACGGTGGTTCCGTCCCGGCCGTGACGCCGTGCTTCCGGCGCGGCGCTATTTCTTCCTGGCCTTCGGCCCCTTCGGGGCTTGTGCGGGGGCCGTCTTCTTTTTCGCGGCCTTTTTGCCCACGGCCTTTTTCGCCGGGGCCTTCGGGGCTTTTTCAGCGGCGGCCTTGGGGGCCGCCTTCTTGGCCGTGGAGGCCTTGGCCGGGGCCTTCTTGCAGGCCAGGGGCCAGATCTCCTCGATGCGCTCCACGGTCTTCACCTCGATCCGCTTGAGCAGCTCCGCGGGCACCTCTTCCAGATCCTTGCGGTTCTGGCTCGGGATGAGCACCCGGCGCATGCCGTGGGACACGGCCGCCAGGATCTTCTCCTTGATGCCGCCCACGGGCAGGACGCGGCCGCGCAGGCTGATTTCGCCGGTCATGGCCAGGTCCGCGCAGATGGGCGTCTCGGACAGGGCCGAGATGAGCGCCGTGACCAGGGTCACGCCCGCCGAGGGGCCGTCCTTGGGCGTGGCCCCCGCCGGGACGTGGATGTGGATGTCGCGCTTCTCGTGGAAGTCCGGGGCGATGCCGTACTGGTCCGCGCGGGCGCGCGCCAGGGACAGGGCGGCCTGGGCCGACTCCTTCATCACGTCGCCGAGCTTGCCGGTGAGGATGAGCTTGCCCGTGCCGGGCATGGTGCTCACCTCGATGTGCAGGATCTCGCCGCCGTAGGGCGTCCAGGCCAGGCCCACGGCCACGCCGGGAGGCAGGACCGACTCCTTCTCGTCGTCCAGGAATTTGGCCGCGCCCAGGTACTTGTGCAGGTTCTCCGGGGTGGCCTTGAACGGCCCCTTCTCGCCCTCGGCCTTCTTGCGGGCCATCTTGCGGCAGATGGAGCCGATTTCGCGCTCCAGGTTGCGCAGGCCCGCCTCGCGCGTGTAGTCGCGGACGATTTTGGCCAGGGTTTCGTCGCTGAACAGGGCCTCCTTCTCGGAGAGCCCGTTCTCCTTGGCCTGGCGCGGCAGCACGAAGCGCCGGGCGATGTGCACCTTCTCCTGCTCGGTGTAGCCCGGGATGCGGATGACCTCCATGCGGTCCAGCAGCGGGCCGGGGATGGTGTCCAGGGTGTTGGCCGTGCAGATGAACATGACCTTGGAGAGGTCGAAGGGCACGTTCAGGTAGTGGTCCGTGAAGGAGAAGTTCTGTTCCGGGTCCAGGACCTCCAGCAGGGCCGAGGACGGGTCGCCCCGGAAGTCCGCGCCGAGCTTGTCGATCTCGTCCAGCATGACCACGGGGTTGCGCGTGCCGCACTGCTTCATGGCCTGGACGATGCGTCCGGGCATGGAGCCGATGTAGGTCCGGCGGTGGCCCCTGATCTCGGCCTCGTCGCGCATGCCGCCCAGGGACATGCGGTGGAACTTGCGGCCCAGGCTGCGCGCGATGGAGCGGCCGAGCGAGGTCTTGCCCACGCCGGGCGGGCCCACGAAGCAGAGGATCGGGCCCTTCATCCTGGGGTTCAGCTTGCGCACCGAGAGGTATTCGAGGATGCGCTCCTTGACCTTCTCCAGGTCGTAGTGGTCCTCGTCGAGGATCTCCTTGGCCGCCTTGATGTCCAGGCGGTCTCGGGAGAGCTTCTTCCAGGGCAGCTCCACGATCCAGTCCAGGTAGGTGCGGATGACCGTGGCCTCGGAGGACTCGGGGTGCATGGCCTCCAGGCGCGAGAGCTGCTTGAGGGCCTCCTTGCGGACGTCCTTGGGCAGCCCGGCCCGCTCGATGGCCCGGCGCAGCTCGTCGAACTCCTCGGACTCGGGGTTCTCGTCGCCCAGCTCCTTCTTGATGGCCTTCATCTGCTCGCGCAGGAAGAAGTCGCGCTGGGCCTTGTCCATGCCCTCGCGCGCCATGTTCTGGATCTTCTGCTGCATGGAGGCCACTTCGACCTCTTTCATGAGCTGGGTGTTGACCATCTCCAGGCGCTTGATGGGTTCGATGCACTCCAGGATCTTCTGGGCCTCCTCCACCTTCATGCGCAGGTTGGAGGCGATGAGGTCGGCCAGCCGTCCGGGCTCGGTGACGTTGTTCAGCACGCCCATGATGTCGGCCGAGGAGATGCCGCGCAGGGAGAGGATCTTGTCGCTCTGCTCCCGCGAGGTGCGCATGAGCGCCTCGTGTTCGGGCCGCAGCTCCTTGATCTCCTGCTCGGGCAGGGACTCCACCTCGGCCATGTGGAACGGCTCGGACTGGATGAAGTTCTTGACCCGGGCGCGGGCCAGACCCTGGACCAGGACCTTCAGGCGGCCGTCGGGCATCTTGAGCATGCGCATGATCATGCCCACGGTGCCGACCTGGTAGAGGTCGTCCGACCCGGGATCGTCCACGGTCTCGTCCTTCTGGGTCAGGATGAGGATGTAGCGGTCCGAGGACAGGGCCGCGTCCACGGCCTTCACGGACTTCTCCCGGCCCACGAACAGGGGCAGGATCATGTAGTTGAAGACCACGATGTCGCGCACCGGCAGCACCGGCATGGTCTGGGGAATCTGGGCCTCGGCCTGGAGCCGGTCCTCGGCCCCGGACTCCACCTGCGGCCCGCCGGAACCGGCGGCGGGGGCCATGGCCCGCTCCACCTCCGCGTCCCGGGGCTCAAGGCCGTTGCGGCGCATGGGCAGGGGCTTGATGGGGGATTTCTTCTTTTTCAAGGGCGTATCCCTCGCTTGGGGGTTGGGTTCGCGAAAAAAAGCGGCCCGGGGCCGCCACCCCTCCCAACTAATGCCGATCGCGGCAATGGCAAGTGCGGAGGCGGAAAAAACCCGGCGGTCCGGCTACCTGCGTATCTCGAAACCGCTGAACTCCTCGGCGGAGTCCAGGGCCTCGCACTCCACGGAATCCACCCTGGCCATGGGCGAACCCCGGTGCAGGAAGTCGCGGAAGGCCTCCAGGGCGGCCTCCTGGCCGCGCGCCACGGTCTCCACCCGGCCGTCGGCCAGGTTGCGGACCCAGCCGGTGAGGCCCAGGCGCAGGGCCTCGTCGCGGGTGAAGGCCCGGAAGAAGACCCCCTGCACCTTCCCTTCTACGATGCAGTGCAATGCATGGGACATGATTATCAACCCCTTCCCAGGAGCCCCAGCTCCTGGAGGCTGGCGTGGCGGTCCTCGGTGACGATGAGATGGTCCAGCACGCGCAGGCCGAGATCCTTGGCGGCCCGGGCCAGCTGCGCGGTGAGGAGGATGTCCGGCTCCGAGGGCGCGGGGTCGCCGCCGGGATGGTTGTGCACCAGGATCAGGCCCAGGGCGTGGTGCTTCAGGGCCAGGGCCAGGATCTCCCGGGGGTAGACCGCGGTCTGGTCCACCGTGCCCCGGCTGACCCGCTCCCAGGCCAGGACCCGGTTCTTGGCGTCCAGCAGGGCGACCCAGAATTCCTCCGAGGCCGAGCGGCCGAAGCGGGCCCGGGCCGCGCGGACCACCTCGTCGGGGTCGGAGAGGACCTCGCGGGAGCGCAGCGGCGTCTCCGAGAGCCGGGCCCAGAGTTCGCGGATGAGCGTCCAGTGGGCGGCCAGGGCCGGGCCGAAGCCGTCCAGCTCCAACAGCCGCTCCTCCGGGGCCGCGAAGACCCCGGGCAGGCCGCCGAAGCGCGCCAGCAGGGCCTTGGCCAGGGGCTTGGTGTCCCGCCGGGGCAGGACCTGGGCCAGGAACAGTTCCAGGAGCTCGTAGTCGGCCAGGGACGAGGGGTCGCGGGCCAGACGCCCGCGCAGGCGGCTCCGGTGGCCGGTGTAGTGAGGACTTTTTTCCATTTGGCGGTGGCCGCTGAAGATCAGAATATTTCTACGTTAAATCCAAGGAACCGCAGCGCTTTTACTGTTCTTCTGTTGCATATCGGCACGTCATCTTTATTAATCCATCCATACAGATCTTGAATGCCAGAGCGTCCGATTTCTGTTGTCTTGAACGATTGATCATATATGCAGTTATACATTTTTATTATATAATTGTCATTGCTGAATAGGAGATATTTTAGCATTCGTTTTACGGTATCGCAGTTGTTTCTTTCCATGAAGTGCTGCTTCATGGTCTTCAGTCCGCCTTTAAAGAATCTAAATCTGTCATGAATCGCATGGCAAATTGTGAGTGTATCAAATATATCACTATAGCTTAATGCTTCAATTGATTCTTCAGATTTAAAGTTCTCATTAATTGTTTTATAGTTTGGTATGGCAGTGTCGAATAGGTAGGTGTCATCAAATTTAAACCAATCAAAAATATATATATTGGTATTGTTTATTGCATCGTCTGTAGCGAGTAGCGGTGCTTGGAGATAACTGTCTCCCGATGCGCATTTCTCGCGAATATAGCTTAAAAAACGATCAATTTCTATGCGAATTGGGATGTCTTCAGGGGTGGATTTGCGTTTGCCAAAATCGAGATATACTTTTTTAACAATGTTGAAGGCGTTGAGAAGTTTTTGATGTGATTTAGTATAGTTGATGATAAAGACATTAGTATCTTTTCTTTTTTGAGTGGCTATCACAACACTTGTTTGAGGCGCAATATTGCCGATAGTATTTTTGAGTTCTTTTTCAAATTCATTTGCGATTGATTTTGAATATCTATTTTCAAGATATTCATATTGGGCGATTATTTCATCTGTCAAAACCTCTGCTGACGACCAGTAGTTTTGATAAATTGCCAATAGATTGTCGTATGTATCGCTTCCATTCTTTATTTCTAAACAAATTTCACTGTTCGAGTTGAATCCGTTCTCCGTCATGTTTGCGGAGCCGGTTATGACGCATCTGTTTAGAAAAATATAAATTTTCGAGTGAAATTTTTCTGATGTGAAGAACCGAATCTGGACACCCTTTTTTAATAATTTTTTGAGAGTGGTTGCTGGTGTGAACGGGCCGAGCCTGACAATCATCTTGACATCACATTTTTGGATAAGCATATGTTCGACCATATGCGCGTATGAAAAGAATGGGCTTGCAATATAAACATGAGTTGGGTTTAGCGAGTATTCTTGAAATGCGGCCCTTAAGCAACGTTGCCCCGTCCCGTTGTCCCAAATATGAGGAGAGGCATCCATACGCTATCTCCTACCGAATACGCCGGTCAGTTCGGCCACCAGCAGCTCCAGGGCCTGCTCGGGCTTGCGGCCGCCGCTCTTGACCCCCACCTCGGCCTCCAGGGCCAGGTCCAGGAGCCGGGCCAGGGCCGGGCGGCCCAGGCGGCGGGCCAGGGGGGTCTTGAGTTGCTTCACGTAGGGATGGACCTTGAGGTCGTCCTCCTCGCCGGAGGCCAGCATCCAGAGCAGCCGGGCCTCGCGGGCCAGGGCCCCGAGCAGGGGAAAGAGCATGCCCTCGGACTCGGCGCGGTTGTCCAGCACCCGCTTCCAAACCAGGACCGGGGACGCGCCCTTGGCCAGGGCGTCCAGCAGCGCGAAGAGGTCCATGTCTTCCTGGCCCCGGATCAGTTCCGCGTGCTCCTTGCGCACGAGGCGGCCGTCGCCGGCGGCCAGGTCGAGCTTGTCCAGCTCCAGGGAGAGGGCCGCGGCGTCCAGGGGCAGCACCCGGCAGAGGGCCTCCTGGGCCCCGGGCTCGAAGGTCAGCGACCGCTCGGCCGCCCAGTCGCGTACGAAGGCGCGCAGGCCCTTCTCGTCCAGGCCCTTGGACTGCCAGACCCAGCCCGAGGACTCGGCGTGCTTCCAGAGGCCGCGCTTGGTCAGCACGGCGGGGACCGGGGCCTTGTTGCGCTCCCAGACCCCCTCCAGGCAGAGGAAGACCCATACGTCGGAGTTGGCCGCGCGCAGGGCCTTGTCCAGGCGGTCCCAGGCCTCGGCCTTGAGGGCGTTGGCCCGGCGCAGGACCAGGACCTTGGGAGTGGAGAAGAGGCTCTTGAGGGTCAGGGCCTCCCAGAAGGCCCCGGGCAGCGGATCGGGCTCGTCGCCCCAGAAGACCTTGCGCTCGGCCGAGACCATGCCGCCCGAGGCGGCCAGGGCCTCCACCCGGCGGCGCAGCAGGACCGGATCTGGGCAGACGAGGATGGAATAACCCTGCCTGGCCACGCCGCGCCTCCTAGTATCCCTGGGTCATGCGGTCCACCATCTGGCGCACGGCCAGTTCCGTGACGAGGTCGTCCACCGCGCTCTCCTCGCCGGGGAAGTAGGGCTCGGTCTGCATGACCTCGCCGGAGTCCCAGAGCACGGAGCCGTCCAGGGGCGAGGTCACCCGGGCCGAGACGTACAGGGTGGCGTTGTAGCGCAGGGTCTCTTCCTTGCGGTTGTAGACCGAGGTGTTGCGGATGTAGCGGCGGACCGTGATGCTCACCAAGCCCGTGGCCTGCTTGCGGTCCACCCAGCGGGCCCAGCCCCGGCGCGTGATCTCGTCGCGGAAGAGGTTGCGCAGCCGCGACTCCATCCAGGGGAAGATCGTGGGGTTCTCCACCCGCTCGATGTACAGGTCCCGGGCCTGGGGCGCGATGCTCACCGGCCCCTCGGAACCCAGGTTGTAGCCGCAGGACCCCGCCAGGAGCAGCAGGGCCAGGAGCGGGAAGAGCCGGACGATCCGCCGCATGCCGTTCCTCCGTGGCCCTAGCGGGCCACGATGCTCACCAGCTTGCCGGGGATGAGCACGATCTTGGCGATCTCTTTGCCCTCCAGGTGCTTGGCCACGTTCTCCAGGCCCAGGGCCGCCGCGCGCACCTCCTCCTCGGAGGCGTCGGTGGCGAGCTTCGTCCGGCCGCGCACCTTGCCGTTGACCTGGACCACGACCTCCACCTCGTCGCGGGCCAGGGCGGCCTCGTCGTGGACCGGCCAGGGCTCCTCGGAGAGATGCGTGGAATGCCCCAGGACCTGCCAGAGCTCCTCGCAGAGGTGCGGGGCCACGGGCGAGAGCAGGGCCAGGGTGGTGGCCACGGCCGAGGACAGGACCCTCGGGCCCTCGGGCAGGGTCCGCAGCTCGTCCTTGGCCGCGTACAGCTCGTTGACCAGCTCCATGAGCGCGGCCACGGCCGTGTTGAACTGGAAGGCGTTCTCGATGTCGCGGGTCACGCGGCGCGCGGTGTCGTGCTCCTTGCGCCGCAGCTCCTTGGCCCGGGGCGAAAGCTCGCCCTCCACCAGGGCGCAGGGCTTGACCGCCACGAGCGCGCCCTCCAGCTCCTCCACCAGCCGCCAGATGCGGCCCAGGAAGCGGTAGGCGCCCTCGATGCCCGCGTCGCTCCACTCCAGGTCCTTCTCCGGCGGGGAGGCGAAGAGGATGAACAGCCGGGTGGCGTCGGCTCCGTAGCGGCCGATCATGGCGTTGGGGTCCACCACGTTGCCCTTGGACTTGGACATCTTGGCCCCGTCCTTGAGCACCATGCCCTGGGTCAGGAGGTTGGCGAAGGGTTCGTCCGAGACCGGATAGCCCTCGTCGCGCAGGATCTTGGTGAAGAAGCGGGCGTAGAGCAGATGCAGGATGGCGTGCTCGATGCCGCCGATGTACTGGTCCACCGGGGCCCAGTACTTGAGCGCGGCCGGATCGAAGGGCGCGGTGTCCAGGCGGGCGGAGGTGTAGCGCAGGAAGTACCAGGAGGACTCCACGAAGGTGTCCATGGTGTCCGTCTCGCGCCGGGCCGGGCCGCCGCACGCGGGGCAGGAGGCCTGGGCGAAGGAGTCCATGAACGGCAGGGGCGACTTGCCGTCGGTGCGCATGACCGCGTCCTCGGGCAGGCGCACGGGCAGGTCCTCGGGCGGCACGCCCACGATGCCGCACTTCTCGCAGTAGACCACCGGGATGGGCGCGCCCCAGAAACGCTGGCGCGAAATGTTCCAGTCGCGCAGGCGGTAGTTCACCGTGGGCTTGGCCAGGTCCTTCTCGGCCAGGCGGGCGACGATGGCCTCCTTGGCCTTCTCGTTCTCCAGGCCGTCGAACTCGCCGGAGTTCACCAGGATGCCGGGGTCGGCGTAGGCCGCGGTCATGGCCGCCGGGTCCAGGGTTTCGCCCTTGGGCTGGATGACCACCTGCATGGGAAGATCGTATTTGCGGGCGAACTCGAAGTCGCGCTGGTCGTGGGCGGGCACGGCCATGACCGCGCCGGTGCCGTAGCCCATGAGCACGAAGTTGGCCACGTGGATGGGCATCTCCCGGCCGGTGAGCGGGTTGATGCAGTACGCGCCGGTGAACACGCCCTCTTTTTCGAGGTCCTCGGCCCCGCGCCTGATGCGGTCCATGTTCGCCACGTCGCGGCAGAAGGCGCGGACCTTCCCGGCCTCGGGCGAACCGGCGATGAGCTTCTCCACCAGCGGATGCTCGGCGGCCAGGCTCATGAAGGTGGCCCCGCAGAGGGTGTCCGGACGGGTGGTGAAGACCTCCACTGCCTCGTCCATGCCCTTGACCTGGAACTTCACCTGCGCGCCGACGCTCTTGCCGATCCAGTTGCGCTGCATGGTCAGCACGCGCTCGGGCCAGCCGCCCTCGAGCAGCTTCAGGTCGTCCAGCAGTTCGTCGGCGTAGGCCGTGATGCGCAGGAACCACTGCTCCAGCTGCTTCTGCTCCACCTCGGAGTCGCAGCGCCAGCAGCGGCCGTCCTCCACCTGCTCGTTGGCCAGCACGGTCTGGCAGGACTCGCACCAGTTCACCGGCGAGTTCTTGCGGTAGACCAGGCCCTTCTCCAGGAACTTGAGGAAGAAGAGCTGCTCCCATTTGTAGTACTCGGGCCGGCAGGTGGCCAGTTCGCGCCGCCAGTCGTAGGAGTAGCCCAGGCGCTTGAGCTGGGCGCGCATCTCCGCGATGTTGCCGTAGGTCCATTGGGCCGGATGCGACTTGTTCTTGATGGCCGCGTTCTCGGCGGGCAGGCCGAAGGCGTCCCAGCCCATGGGGTGCAGCACGTTGAAGCCGCGCATGCGCTTGTAGCGCGCCACCACGTCCGCGATGGAGTAGTTGCGCACGTGCCCCATGTGGATCTTCCCCGAGGGGTAGGGGAACATCTCCAGCACGTAGTACTTGGGCCGCGAGGGATCGACCTCGACCTCGAAGCAGCGGGACGAGGCCCACTCGTCCTGCCACTTGTTCTCGATGCGTTCCGGATCGTATTTGCCGAGCGCCATGTTCCTTGTCCCGTGATCAGAATTTCTTGTCCACCCCGAGATCGCCGTTGTCCACGGTCTTGGCCGCGGCGTCCAGGATGCCGTTGATGAAGTTGCGCGAGTTCTCGTCCCCGAACTGCTTGGACAGCTCGATGCCCTCGTTGATGGCCACCTTGAGCGGGATGTCCGCGCAGTGGAGCATCTCGTAGAGCGCCAGCCGGAGGATGGCCAGCTCGACCTTGGCGATGCGGTGCAGCTTCCAGTGCTTGGAATGCTTGTGGATGATCTGGTCCAGCTCGTCGCGCTTGGACCAGACCCCGCGCGCCAGCTCCCGGGCGAAGTTCTTGACCTCGTCGGAGGCTTCGTCCAGGGCCGCCGGGTTCTCGGCGAAGGCCCACTCCAGCGAGGGCGCGGCCTCGGCCGGCGCGAACGCCAATCCATAGAGCACCTGGAAGGCCAGGGTGCGGCCTGCCCGGCGCGTGCCTTTCTTCTGAGCCATGCCTTAGAGCTGCTCCAGGACCCGGACGGTCTCCAGCACGGCCTGGGCGGCTTCCACGCCCTTGTTGCCGGCCTTGGACCCGGCCCGTTCGATGGCCTGTTCCAGGGTGTCGGTGGTCAGCACGCCGAAGCCCACCGGCACGCCGGTCTCCAGGGCCACATGGGCGATGCCCTTGACGCATTCCGTGGCCACGAAGTCGAAGTGCGGGGTCGCGCCCCGGATCACCGCGCCCAGGCAGATGACGCCGTCGTACTTGCCGGAGGCGGCGATCTTGCGGGCCACCACGGGCATCTCGAAGGCCCCGGGGATGCGGGTCAGGGTGATGTTCTTCTCGTCCGCGCCGTGGCGCAGGAGGTAGTCCAGGGCCCCGGCCACGAGCTTGTCCACGATGAAGTCGTTGAAGCGGGCGGCGATGAGGGCGAACCTGAGTTTCCCGGCCTCCAGCTTTCCCTCGATGGTCTTGATGCTCATACGGTCCTCCGCTCAGTTCTTGCGGTTCTTCAGCTCCAGCAGGTGCCCGAGCTTTTCTTTCTTGGTGGTCAGGTAGTTCAGGTTCACCTCGCAGGCGTCCATTTCGATGGGCACCCGCTCCACGACCTCCAGGCCGTAGCCCTCCAGGCCGATGATCTTCTTGGGATTGTTGGTCATCAGGCGCATCTTGGACACGCCCAGGGAGACGAGGATCTGGGCTCCGGTGCCGTATTCGCGCAGGTCCGGCGCGAAGCCCAGGCGCTGGTTGGCCTCCACGGTGTCCAGGCCCTCGTCCTGGAGGTGGTAGGCCTTGATCTTGTTGCCCAGGCCGATGCCTCGGCCCTCCTGGCGCATGTAGAGCAGCACGCCCTTGCCCTCGCGGTTGATCTGGCACATGGCCGCCGAGAGCTGCTGGCCGCAGTCGCAGCGCATGGAGCCGAAGACGTCGCCGGTGAGGCATTCGCTGTGCACGCGCACGAGCGTGGGCTCGTCCGGGTGGATGTCGCCCATGACCAGGGCGATGTGGGTGCGGTTGTCGGCCTCGGACTGGTAGGCCTTGGTGCGGAAGTGGCCCCAGCGGGTGGGCAGCTCGGCCTCGGCCACCTTGGTCACGATGTGCCCGCCGAACTTCATGCGGTAGCGGATGAGCTCGGCCACGGAGCAGATCTTCAGCCCGTGCTGCTCGGCGAAGGGCACGAGGTCGGGCATGCGGGCCATGTTGCCGTCCTCGCGCATGATCTCGCAGATGACCCCGGCGGGCTTGAGCCCGGCCAGGCGGCAGAGGTCCACGCTGCCCTCGGTCTGTCCGGCGCGCACGAGCACGCCGCCCTCGCGGGCGCGCAGGGGGAAGACGTGGCCCGGGGTGACGATGTCCTGGGGCTGCACCGTGTCGCCCACGGCGGTGAGGATGGTGGTGGCCCGGTCGAAGGCCGAGATGCCCGTGGTCACGCCCTCGCGGGCCTCGATGGAGACCGTGAAGTTGGTGCCGAACTTGGTCTGGTTCTGCTGGCTCATGAGCGGCAGCCTGAGCCGGTCGATGAGCTCGGGGTCCATGGCCAGGCAGATCAGGCCGCGGCCGTGCGTGGCCATGAAGTTGATGGCCTGGGGAGTGACCTTTTCCGCCGCGCAGACGAGATCGCCCTCGTTCTCGCGGTCCTCGTCGTCGACCATGATGACCATCCGGCCGCGCCGGATGTCCTCCATGGCCTCTTCAATGGTGCACAAAGGCATGGTTCACCTCTCTCGGCCACGCGAGGCCGAGTGGGTCCCGGCGGCCGCTGATGTGTCAAAGAATCGCAATCCCGTTTCATAGCCCAAAAGCCCCCCCAGGGGGAAGAGGGGGGAGGCGACAAAATTCATCGAACAAATTCAGCTTATTGGGTTGAATATCCCGCCTCCGACTTGATTCTTGCCAAATCCGGCGGCCTGGGTCATCACCGGACGAGACGCCGCGATCGGCGTCGGGAGGTTGAAAATGAAGAAGTCCATGGGAGCCGGAACCCTGGCCATGCCCACTCCGGTCTGGCTGGTGGGGGCCTATGACGCCGAGGGCAAGGCCAACGCCATGACCGCCGCCTGGGGCGGCATCTGCTGTTCCAAGCCGCCGTGCCTGGCCGTGTCCCTGCGCGCGGCCACCTACACCCACGGCTGCATCATGGCCCGTCGGGCCTTCACCGTGAGCGTGCCCTCGGCCGAACAGGCCGACCTGGCCGACGCCTTCGGCCTGGTCTCGGGTCGCGACGCGGACAAGTTCGCCGCCACCGGCCTCACCCCCGTGCGCGGCGGCCAGGTGGACGCGCCCTACGTGGGTGAGTTCCCCCTGGTGGTGGAGTGCAAGGTGCTCTTCGTCCACGAGCTGGGCCTGCACACGCAGTTCGTGGGCGAGATCGTGGACGTGCTGGCCGAGGAGTCGGTGCTCAACGAGGCGGGCAAGGCCGTGATGGAGAAGGTCCGGCCCGTGCTCTACGACCCCTCGGGCCGGGTCTACCACGCCACCGGGCCGGTGCTCGGACCGGGCTTCTCCATCGGCAGGAAGCTGGTCGGGAAATAGGGCTACATCGCGGCCTGGACCGCGACATCCGGGACCGGGCCGCGCCGCTCCGCCGCCAGCCGGTCGAGCAGGTGCATCTGCCGCCGCGACAGGGCGCGGGCGTCCAGGCTGCGGCCGGAGTCGTAGGTGGCCACGATGTCGTCGATGAGCCGCAGGCTTTTGGCCCGGCGGCTCCAGAGGCGGATGTTCAGGAAGTCGGCCTCGTAGCGGCCCTTGTGCACCCAGCCGCCGCAGCGCGTGACCACCAGCTCGCGCGAGATCGAGAGGCAGAGCGGGTCCACGTTGCACTGGCGGATGGGATCGCGGCCGGGCTCGTCCTCGGGGATGAACGGCTTGTCGAAGGCCAGGCTCGTGTCGATGCGGGCCACCACCATCTCGGCGTCCCGATGCTCCAGGTAGGCGGCCAGGGCGTGGGGTTTGAGCGAGTTGTCGTCGTCCAGGAACAGGACGCGCTCGCCCCTGGCGATCTTGAGCAGGATGTCGCGGATGCCGTTGCCCCAGTCCTCGTCCTTGGGCAGGTCCAGGAAACGGGCCAGGCCCAGGTCCGGCGGCCGCTCCCCGCGCACCCCGTCGAAACCCACGAGCATCTCCACCGCGCCCTGGGGCAGGCCCGCGAAGTCCGCCGCCGCGCGCACCGAGCGCACGGCCGCCGCGAGGGCCTTCGGCCTGCGCCCCGTGCTGGGCGTGATGATGGAGAAAATGGCGGGTTGCATGAAACCGTCCGTGGTTTCGGCCCCCGAAGGGGTCTGTCATCCCTGATCTGCGGAACATATCGGCCGGTTGAGCCGGGAACTTTAGCGGCCGGGGAAAAATCCGCGCCCGCCGGGTCGTCGCGACGGGCGCTTCGCCGCGCGGGGCGGCGCTGCGCGGGGATGTGTGTTTTTTTGAGTGACTCGGGGACGGGATGGCCGCGACAGCCCGTCAGCCCCGCCCGACGTTCAGGTCGCGGGCCAGCTCCACGGCGAAGTCCTCGGGCAGGTCGCGGCCGATGCAGACCAGGAAGCGTTCCGGCCGGGCGTGGCCGCGCAGGGGCGAGGTCTCCAGTCGTCCGGCCACGGCCTGGACGAGCACGGGGCACTCCCCGCCGAGCACGTCCACGATGCCCTTGACCCGGAAGGCCCGGGCCGCCGCGCGTTCCAGGGCCGGGCCCAGGGCCTCGGCCGGGACCGGCGCGTCCAGCATCAGGGTCCGGGCCGCGAAGCCCTCGGCGGCGTGGGTGCCGTGCTCGTGGAAATGCGGCAGCAGGTCGTCCCAGGCCAGGCCTTCGCGCGACAGGGCCGGGTCGTGCAGCAGGCCGAAGGGGATGTCGCCGTGCGCGGCCTCCAGGACCAGGGCCCGGGAATTGGCCGACGCCGCCGCTGCCCTGGCCCGCTCCGCGCCGTCCGGCTCCAGCAGGTCGCGCTTGTTCAGCACGATCACGTCCGCGGCGGCCAGTTGGTCGCGGGCCACCTCGCTGCCGTGCAGCAGCTCCTCCAGCCCCGGGGCCTCGGCCACGGCCACCAGCGGGCCCCGGCGCACCAGGTCGCGCAGCTCCCGCAGCTCGGCCAGGAGGTTCTTGGGGTTGGCCAGCCCGCTCATCTCCAGGACCACCACGTCCGGCCGGTAGCGCTCCAGGATGCGCGCCAGGCCCTTCTTGAGCTGGCCCGAGAGCGAGCAGCAGACGCAGCCCTCGTCCATTTCCAGAACCTGGGAGTCCTGCTCCAGGAGCTTGCCGTCCAGGCCCACGGCCCCGATCTCGTTCTGGATCACGGCCACGAAGCGGTCGCGCTGCAGGCAGTGCTCCACGAAGCGGCGCAGCAGGCTGGTCTTGCCCGAGCCCAGGAAGCCGGTGAGCACGAGCAGCTCGGGCAGGTTTTCTCGGCCGCCCGGGTCGCGGGCCTCGAACCAGGCCGGGTCGTGGCAGCGGTCCCAGGGCTGGCGGCCGGAGGGAAGGGCGTCGGCGGCCGGGGCGTAGTCCAGGCGCAGCCGCAGGAGATGGACGGCCGCGTCGTTGCGGCGCTGGACTTCCCCGCTCCCGCGCCAGTGGACCCAGCCCGGCAGCTTCTCCAGGCTCCGGGCCCGGGGCGGGAGCCCCAGCACGTGGGTGACGGTGGAGGCCAGGACGCGGAAGAAGGCCAAGGCCGGGCCGAAGGCCGGCAGGTCCGATTCCAGGCCGCCCGGGTTCACCAGGAGGTTGCCCGAGCCCAGGGGCCATTCCAGGCCCTTCGCGGAGAAGAGCCTCCGCCGGGAAAGGGCCGAGAGGCTCAGGGACAGGGAGCGGCCGTCCGCTTCGGCGGCCAGGTCCAGGACCCCGAGGCGGAAGGCGGAGCGGGTCTCGTCGCGGGACGGAAATTCGCGCACCAGGTCCCAGTAGTCCTGGCGCTGGGTGGTCACGGCCGCGTCCAGGGGCAGGAGTTCGGCCCGAGGTTCCTCCGGGTCCGGAAAGAGGTGCAGGGAGAAGCGGCCGCGCACGCCCTCCGGGGTCGCCTCCTCGCCCTCGAAGAGCAGGCCGAAGATGCCCGGGCGGCCTTGGAGCCGGCAGGTCCAGGACTCGCCGAAGGCCAGGGAGGGGCGCAGGCCGCGCCAGCCCAGGGCCCGGGCCCGGGAGTGGCTGAACTGGGTCCGCAGGAGCAGGGCGCGCAGGAAGCCCGGGAGCCAGGCCCCCTGGGCGTCCTCCATGCGGACCGGGGTGATGTCGAAGAGGTTCATGCGCGGTCCCGGGAGGGCTCCCCCCGCGCGGGGGGGAGCCCTCGGTCGGAGGTTACGCCTTCTTGAACTCGATGGTGTCGCCGTTGCCCAGGTAGGCCGTGTCCTTGGTGCGGAAACGGGCCGTGCCCCGGACCACGGGATAGCCGCTGTCGATGAACTTCTTGGCCGTGACCAGGCCGGTGCAGTGGTTGCAGCCGACCTTCTCCAGGTTCCACTTCTTCAGGCCGATGACCAGGTCGTCGTACTTGGGATCCCAGTCGTCGAACGGCGAGATGTGCAGGCCGCCGTAGAGGCCGTGGAACCTGTCGTTCTCGTACTTGAGCTCCTTGTAGGCCGTGTCGGCGAAGAGGATGATGCCCTGGTGGCAGCAGCCGGTGATGCTCACCAGTCCCAGGTCGGCCACGTTGAAGTACATGGACTGCTCACCGAAGACCTTGCAGATGATCGGCACGTCGAAGACGTAGGTGGCCATGCCCGGCAGGATCGGGCAGAGGCCCTTCTTGACCTTGACCACCTCGCCCTTGTGCCCGGAGTCGGCGATGTACTGGAGTCCGGCGGGGTAGAAGGTGTCCGGGATGTAGATCTTGATGCCCGGGGCGTACTTGAGGGTCACGGGCAGGCCCCAGTAGTGGTCGAAGTGCTCGTGCGAGATGAACAGGGCCTCGATCTCGCCGTTGGCGAGCATCTTGTCGATGCCCTCGCGCTTGAAGCACTCGTCCATCCACTTGTAGGACCAGCCGGAGTCCAGGAGGAACTTGCGGACCTTGCCGTCCATCTGCTCCACCTCGATCAGGGCCGCGAAGCCGCCGGCGTTCTCGGGATGCACGGAGAGGCCCTTGGTGATTTCCCAGGCCTCGTCCAGGCGGTTGGGCAGCAGGTGCTTGATCTTGGCGATGCCCTTCTCGTACGAGCCCTTGCCCAGGGCCGAACCGTCTCCGAAGGGCGGCCAGTTGTAGGTGTACTGGTCCACGAGCAGGCCGCCGGCGGCCTTGATGTCGCCCATGAGCGTGGCGTTGTCGAACCAGCTCGTCTCGGAGATGACCCGGGCCTTGACGCTCTTGCAGGCGCCGAAGTCGGTCATCTTGCGCTGGACCTGGGCGATGTGCCGGCGGCTCGCGGGCGAGTAGGAATAGAGGCCCATGGCGCCGATGGCGCCGAGACCCACTCCCAGGGCCGCGCCCTTGATGAAGTCCCGCCGGGTGAACGAGGTGTTGTTCGTGTCGGACATGATGATCTCCTCGTTACTTGGGGATCAGGTTGATGGAGTTGGAGACCAGGGGCAGGGCCCAGACCGTGATGAAGTAGAGCGCCACGCCGACCACCGCGCCCACGGCCAGGCCGGGGACCATGCGCGGACTCCAGGTGTGCTCGGCCTCGCGGGCCAGGTGCTCCTGGCGCAACTCCTCGGCGGTCTTCATGCGCAGCTTCCAGCCCGGCCAGTTGTCCATGAACCAGGTGTTGATGAGCCAGATGTTGATGAGCCAGATCATCGGGATCATGGGGAACTGCTGCGGGTGCGAGAAGCCCTTCTGTGTGCCCAGGAAGAGGTGCGAGTAACGGTAGTAGAGGGCGTAGATGGCCAGGCCGCCCACGACCATGATGACCGTGCGCACGAGCATGTTCACCGGGGTGGAGAACTTGCGCGGCCAGTTGTCGCAGTAGATGTACAGGAACAGGGCGGGCACGAGGAAGAAGATGGCCGTCTCGCCCACGTGCAGCCAGCGCCAGTCGGGGGCCGCGTCGCGGCGGGAGCCCCGGATGGCCTCGCCCCAGGCCAGCTCCTGGGCGTAGTACAGGAAGAAGTTCAGGGCCAGGGAGATGGCGATGATGGCCACGAACAGGGAGATGCGCCGCAGCCAGGGGTTCTTGATCGTGCTGAAGGGATAGCGCTCCCAGATGGTCTCCACCAGCCAGACCACCACGGTGCAGCACATGATCCAGGCGATGTGGAAGTTGCCCGAGACCGTGTTGGCGAAGTTCTCCCAGTAGGGCGGGGTGATGGAGGTGAAGGCCTGCCATGGGTAGTAGAGGATGCCCATGTGCGAGTGCATGGTCATGAAGTAGACCAGCGTGCTCAGGAAGAAGGTCATGACCCAGATGCTCAGGCCCCGGGCGGGCTGCTTCAGGTCCTGCCAGGGCGCGGCCTCCATGGCCACGATCCAGGATGGCGAGAGCCAGGAGGCGATGGCCGCGAACATGAGGCAGGCCGTGGCCGCGTATTCCTCGGCGAAGAAGGCCGTGACGCCGGGGAGCTTGGTCAGCTGTTCGGGATTGAAGTAGGCCATGGCGTAGTTGCCCAGCAGGCCCTCGAAGAAGCCCTTCATGAGCGTGAGCAGGACGCCCGCCGTGAGCAGGGTGAGAACCGCGCCCTTGACCAGCGGGTGGGCCCGCTCCAGCCAGGTGCGCTTGAAGGGCCAGAAATCGAAGATGTAGGCGATCCAGATGAGCACGATGAGGATCCAGCGGGTGTAGTTGTAGCCCACGTAGGGGGTGTACAGCCGCATGAGGCCGCGCGGATCCTGGAAGATCCACCAGGTGGCGTAGAAGATCGCCAGGGTGAACAGGAGGTTCACCAGGGCCGGGATGGGGCCCTTCCAGCGCTTTTCCAGCTTGCGCGCCTCGAGGTAGGGCACGGGACCGGGATTCATGTTCCTTCTCTCCTTGCAAGAGGGTGTGGGGATGATGGGGCCTCGGCCGACGGGTCGGCGGTCATTTTCGCTTCATGGCTCGTCGCCTCCTGGGCCGCCGCGCGGCCCGCGCTGGGGTCCGTATCCGTCTCCACGTTCCGTGGTTTCTGCTGGGAAAGCATGGCCCGGCGCACGGCGGCGAGCATCTCCGCCCGGCCCAGGCCCTCGGGGTCCAGGCCGAGCCGCCGGGCCTCCTCGGCCAGGAGGGCGTCGGGGAAGTCGGCCCAGAGGGCGTCCGGCCCGTCTTCGGGCGCGGCCTGTTCCTCGTCCCGTCCGACGCCGGGCCGCCAGCGGCCGATGAGCAGGCCGAGAAATTCCTTGCGCGTGCAGCGGGCCATCAGCCGAAGACCTCCAGCCGTTCGCCCTCGCCGCGCAGCAGGGGGGAGAGCGGCACGCCGCCGTGGCGTTCCAGCAGGGCCGCCAGCCGCAGAATGCGCTCCTCCATGCAGCGGGCCGAGGCCTGGGCGTCGCGGCGCTTCATGGCCTGGACCACCTTGGCCGTGTCGCCGAAGATCATTTCCCGTTCGTAGTCCTGGAGCTGGAAGATGATTCCGAACAGGGGGCTGTTGCCGGGGCAGAGGGCCTCGACCACGGCCCGCAGGGCCGGGTTGTCCGCGCCCCGGGCGATGTCGCGGGCGAAGCCGTTGAGGTGCTCGCGCAGGGCGTCGGGATTGCGGGCGAAGAGGGCCCGGCTCAACTCCATGAGGCGGAGCTCCAGGGCCGCGATGCCCGCGGCGCTGATGCGCTCGGTGCAGAGCGCCGCGATGCGGGGGAAGGTGATGTAGCAGGCCTCCAGGCGGGAGGACCAATCCACGGCGTCCGCGTCCGGCGTCCGGGCCTCATGGCGGGAGCGCAGATAGCAGCCGCTCCCCGGGCGCACCTCCACCAGTCCCTTGGCTTCCAGCACGCGCAGGGCTCCCCGGATGGTGTTCCGGCTGGCGCCCAGTTGCTCGGACAGGGCGCGCTCCGTGGGCAGGCGGCCGCCCAGTTCGAAGCGTTCGTCCCGGACCATGCCGAGCAGGGCCTCCAGGGAATGCTCTTCCTTGCTCACCGGCCTGGCGGCCGAGTCCTGGTTCATGGGCGACCTCCGTGGAACGTCGGATTGTCCTTTTCTGGTAATACCAATCGCATGGATTTCAGAAAAAGAACAACTGTCAAGAGAAGTGGACGGCGGGAATGGGGGAAATGTGATGACGATGTTGAAAAGAATTAGGAATTTTGGATGAACCAATTTTCGTTAAAATTGACGAAAGAAAGCCCCGGTCGTTGCCGGGGCGTCTGGGGACCAAGGCGGGAAGCGGATCGCCGGGGGCGTCAGCCGTCGGAAGAGCGGGAACGGCGCTGGGCCGCCCGCCAGGACTTGATGGCCGCCTCGAACGGCTCGAAGAGGCAGGAATATTCCGGCAGGCCCGAGGCCGGGAAGGCGTCGGGCTCGCGGGAACAGAGCACGAGCACGGAGCGCAGGGCCCCGCGCTGATAGAACGGCTTGGCGAAGTAGGAGCGGATGCCCTTGGGAATGAACAGGGCCCAGTCGATGGCCTTGATGCTCTCCAGGGTGTCCTCCACGATGAGGTGGTCCAGCCGGAAGCGTTCGATGCTCTGGGCGATGGTGCCCTCGTAGGAGTACATCTCGCCCTCTCCCATGTGGGCGAAGGGCTCGCCCGCGCCGTAGACGTAGACCTTGTTCTTCTTCGTGTGGATGTCGGAGAACATGACCGCGTCGAAGGCGTGGCGCGGCAGCTGGGCCCCGAGAAAGGCCTCCAGGATCGCGTGGATGTCGGTCGCGCCCTTCAGGCTTTCGGCCAGGGCCGCGACCACCCCGGCGCACAGGCCGTTGCCGGAGGCGGCCTCCTCGCCGTTGCCGCCGAGGCTCTCGATGTGCGTGAGCGAGACGCGCAGCAGGCGGCGCTCCTTGCAGACCAGGAAGCGCAGCGAGGCGTCGGCGGTGAAGGCGGAGTTGGTCTTGCGCCGGAAGCCGAGCTTGCCCTCCCACTTCTTGTCGAAGAGCACCTCGTTCTCGATCTTCTGCACCGTGCCCCGCATGCCCTGGTGGTAGAGGTCCGCGAAGGACAGCCGCCGGAATTCGTCGGCGCTGTAAAGGAACAGGTCCGAGGCGGCGGCGTTCTGGGCGATGACCGTCTTCTCGTCGAAGTCCACCAGGAGCACGGGGTTCTCGGCCAGGTCGATCATGAGCTGGAGCTCGGAGTCCTTCTCGATGATGCTCTTGATGGCCTCGGCGCTGTCCGTGACCTCGATGAGGTAGCCCACGGCGTAGCGGGGATCGCCGGGCAGGGGCCAGCAGCGCAGCTTGAGCCAGGTCCGGCGGCCGTCGCTGCCCCGCAGCCGGAACACGCAGCCCGAGGGTCCGCCCTGGCCCAGGGCGGCCATGAAGGTCTCCACCAGGGGCAGATCCGCCTCCTCGATGGCCGCCTTGCGGTACTCGGAACTGCGCAGGAGCAGGCTGGTCTTGTCGCCCAGGGCCTCGACCCGGTGGGCGTTGAGGAACTCGATGCGCGCCCGGGCGGGTTCGATGCGCCAGAGCAGGCCCGGAAAGCTCATCACATAGCGGGTCACGTCCGCCCCGGCCCACTGGCGCGGGGGGATGGTGTCGAAGCTGTCGGGATCGGCTGCGTTGAAGGGCACGGTGTTCTCCTCGCGGCTCAAGGGTAGTGAATGCCCGGCGCGGAAGGCAAGCGAAATTTCCGTGGACCGGGGGGGGCCGCCGGACGGGGGGAAGCGGCCCCGGCCTCAGGGCCGCAGGAGGCGGCGCAGGCGGGAGAAGAGCCCGGGGGCCGGGGCGAAGCCCGTGCCCGCCAGCTCCGGGCGGATTTCCAGGATGAGCCGGGCGGCCTCGGCCGCGGCGAAGCCGGTGATCGCGGCGCAGCGTTTGGCGCGGGCCTCGGTCTCGTCGCCGGAGGCGGCGCGGCAGAGTTCGCGGCAGCAGGCCGAGCCGTGGGCTTCCAGGAAGGACTGGTGCAGGGCCTTGGCGGCCTTGCGCGCGGCCCGGCGCTCCAGGCGGTCGCCCCTGGGCGCGAGGAAGAGCCCCAGGCAGAGGGTGGCCCCGGAGAGCGCGCCGCAGAGGCAGCCCGCGCCGCCCAGGCCCAGGGAGAAGCCCGAGGCCACGCCGGCGGCCTGGGCCGGGGGCAGGCCGCCGGTGAGGTGGCGGTTGAGGGCCAGGACCACGGCCTCGGCGCAGTGCTGCGGCCGGGAGAGGAAGATTTCGGCGGCGGCGGCGCCGACGAGGGCATGGGGGGATTCGAGGGTCATGAAGCCTCCGCGCCGCCGGGGCGGCCGGACCGGAGCGGGCGGCGCGGCTAGAAGCCGTGCCGCCGGAGGAATTCCGCGGTCATGCCGGGAGCCGCGGCCCCGGTCTTTTCGGTCCACGGCCCGAGCATGCGCAGCACGTACTTGCCGATGAGGTCGGTTTCCATGTTCACCACGCGGCCGGGCTGCCAGCCGCCGATGGTCGTCTCGCCCTGGGTGGCCGGGATCACGTTCACGGTCAGGAAGTCCTCGCCGCATTCGTTGATGGTCAGGCTGACCCCGTCCAGGGCCACGGAGCCCTTGGGCACCACCTGGGAGCCGAACTCGCGGGGGAAGCTCAGGCGGATGACCACGGATTCGCCCGCCGGGGTCAGGGACTCCACCCGGGCCAGGCAGTCCACGTGGCCCGAGACGAGGTGCCCGCCCAGGCGGTCGCCCAGGGCCAGGGCCCGCTCCAGGTTGACCTTGGCCCCGGCGCGCAGGCCGCCGAGGGAGGTCTTGGAGAGGGTCTCGGCGCTGGCATAGGCCGAGAACCGGCCCCTGTCGGCGGCCTCGGCCGTGAGGCAGGCCCCGTTCACGGCGATGGACTCGCCCTTGACCACCGCGCCCAGGAAGTCCGCGC
The DNA here is from genome assembly GCF_023660105.1 of Desulfovibrio aminophilus. Taxonomy (NCBI): domain Bacteria; kingdom Pseudomonadati; phylum Thermodesulfobacteriota; class Desulfovibrionia; order Desulfovibrionales; family Desulfovibrionaceae; genus Desulfovibrio; species Desulfovibrio aminophilus. Next base: position 90,153 of record NZ_JAMHGA010000043.1, read on the forward strand.
GCACGGTGAGCCGCGTCTCCCCGCCGCGCGGCTGAGCGGCCTCGACCACGCCCGCGCCGAGCACCAGCCCGGTGAACATCAGCCGTTCCTCCTGGGGCGGTAGGTGAGCATGACGTCCTGGCCGCTGCGCGCGCAGTCCAGGAGTCGGAAGTCGCGGGCCTCGGCCAGGCTCTGGGCCTTGCGGCCGGAGAACAGGGCCTTGGCCTGCTCGTCGCCGAGCACCTTGGGGGCCAGGAAGAGCACCAGCTCGTCCACCAGGTCCTGGGAGGCCAGGCTCATGGCCAGGCGGCCGCCGCCCTCGCAGAGCACGTTCCAGCAGCTCAGCTCGGAGCGCAGGCGGGCCAGTCCCTGGCTCAGGTCCAGGCCCTCCTCCACGCGGCCCAGGCCCCAGACCTTGCAGCCGCGCTCGGTGAGCGTCCCGGCCGCCAGGGAGCGGGCCTCCTCCTCGGCGGTCCAGAAGACCACCCGTTCGGGCCGATCCTGGAGGAGCTTGAAGTTGTGGGCCTTGGGCAGCCGCCGGGTGACGACCACGGCGTAGGGCTGCACGTGGTCCGGGGCCAGGCCCGGCAGGCGGCAGGTGAGCAGCGGGTCGTCGGAGTAGAAGGTGTTGCCGCCCACGATCACGGCCCGGCAGACGGCGCGCAGCCGGTGGGCCTCGACCTGGGATTCGGGGCAGGATATCTGCTCCGGCCGTCCGCCCCGGGCCGCGATGCGGCCGTCCAGGGTGGCGGCCATCTTGAGGATGACGAAGGGCCGGTCCGTGGTCTTCCAGACGCGGAAATCCTCGATGAGGTCGAGGCAGGGGCCTTCGAGCACGCCCAGGCGCACGTCCACGCCCTTGGAGCGCAGGTACTGCGCGCCGCCTCCGGCCATTTCCGGGTTGGGGTCGGCGCAGCCCACGACCACGCCGCGGATTCCGGCGGCCAGGATGGCCTCGGTGCAGGGCGGGGTCTTGCCCTGGTGGTTGCAGGGCTCCAGGGTGACGTAGAGTTCGCAGGCGGAGGTGTCCACGCCCTTTTCGCGGGCCTGGCGCAGGCACTCCGCCTCGGCGTGCGGTCCGCCGAAGGCCTCGTGCCAGCCCTGGGCCACGACGGCTCCGTCGCGGACCAGGACCGCTCCGACGCAGGGGTTGGGGGCGGTGGCGCCGCGCCCGAGGCGGGCGAGCTCCACGGCCCGGGCCATGAGGGCCTCAGCGGGCGGCAAAGTCTCCTTGCAGCAGTTCATAATGGACACCGGCCTCCTTGAGCATGTCCTCGGCCAGATCGTCGGGGTAGGCCCCGGCGTAGTAGATGGCCTCCACTTGGCAATTGACCAGCATCTTGGTGCAGATCAGGCAGGGTTGGGTCGTGCAGTAGATGATCGCTCCCTTGAGCGAGATGGCGTGCACGGCGGCCTGGATGATCACGTTCTGTTCGGCGTGCAGTCCCCGGCAGAGCTCGTGCCGCTGGCCCGAGGGGATGCCCAGGCGTTCGCGGATGCAGCCCACGTCCTCGCAGTGCGGCACGTTGGACGGCGGTCCGTTGTAGCCCGTGGCCAGGATGCGCTTGTCGCGCACGGCCACGGCCCCCACCTTGCGGCGCAGGCAGGTGGAGCGCTCGGCCACCAGGTGCGCGATGCTCATGAAGTAGTCGGGCCAGGGCAGACGGCTCATGGACGCCTCCTACCAGGCGAACAGCGGGAAGCTGCGGGAGAACTCCTCCACTTCCTCGCGGATCTCTTCCAGCACGGCGTCGGACTGCCAGTTCTCGATGGCCGCGGTGATGGCCTCGGCCACCACGATCATGTCCTCCTCGATCATGCCCCGCGTGGTCAGGGCCGGGGTGCCCAGGCGGATGCCCGAGGTCACGAAGGGCGAGCGGGTCTCGAAGGGGATGGTGTTCTTGTTCGCCGTGATGCCCGCCTTGTCCAGGGCGATCTCGGCGTCCTTGCCGGTGATGTCCTTGTTGGTCAGGTCGATGAGCATGAGGTGGTTGTCGGTGCCGCCGGAGACGAGCTTGAACTCGGCCTCCTGCAGGGCCGAGGCCAGGGCCTTGGCGTTCTTGACCACCTGGGACTGGTATTCCTGGAAGCCCGGGGCCAGGGCCTCGCCGAAGGCCACGGCCTTGGCCGCGATGACGTGCATGAGCGGGCCGCCCTGGATGCCGGGGAAGATCTGGGAGTTGAGGACCTTTTCCTGGTCCTCGGCGGCCAGGATGAGGCCGCCGCGCGGGCCGCGCAGGGTCTTGTGCGTGGTCGAGGTGGTGAAGTGGGCGTGCTCGATGCAGGAGGGGTGCTCGCCGGCGGCGATGAGGCCCGCGATGTGGGCCATGTCCACCATGAGCACCGCGCCCACCTCGTCGGCGATCTGGCGGAAGCGCTTGAAGTCGATGATCCGGGGGTAGGCGCTGGCGCCGGCCACGATCATCTTCGGCTTGTGCTCCTTGGCCAGGCGCTCGACCTCGTCGAAGTCGATGGTCTGGGTCTCCTGGCTCACGCCGTAGGAGACGACGTTGTAGAGGCGGCCGGAGAAGTTCACCGGGCTGCCGTGGGTCAGGTGGCCGCCGTGGGAGAGGTTCATGCCGAGCACGGTGTCGCCGGGCTTGCAGACCGCGAAGTACACGGCCATGTTGGCCTGGGAGCCGGAGTGGGGCTGGACGTTGGCGTAGCCCGCGCCGAACAGGGCCTTGACGCGGTCGCGGGCCAGGTTCTCCACCTGGTCCACGTATTCGCAGCCGCCGTAGTAGCGCTTGCCCGGGTAGCCCTCGGCGTATTTGTGAGTCATGACGCTGCCCATGGCCTGGCGCACCGCCGTGGAGGTGAAGTTCTCCGAGGCGATGAGCTCCAGCTTGGACATCTGCCTGTCGACCTCGCGGGAAATGGCCGCCGCGACACCCGGGTCCTGCATCATCAGTTCTTCCATGACCGCCTCTCTTTGCGTGGCCGGGTCGCGCCCGGGTTAGTCCTCGAATCTCTTGAACAGCATACAGGCGTTGGTGCCGCCGAAGCCGAAGGAGTTGCACAGGGCGTAGTTCACCCGCTGCTCGCGCGTGCCCTCGGGCACGTAGTCCAGGTCGCACTCCGGGTCCGGGTTCTCCAGGTTCAGGGTGCGCGGGATCTTGCCCTCGAGCAGGGTCAGCACCGAGAAGACCGACTCCACGCCTCCGGCCGCGCCCAGGAGGTGGCCGGTCATGGACTTGTTGCCCGTGATGGAGAGCTTGTAGGCGTGCTTGCCGAAGACCGACTTGATGGCCCGGGTCTCGCAGGAGTCGTTGAGCGCCGTGGAGGTGCCGTGGGCGTTGATGTGGTCGATCTCGGCCGCGGGCAGGCCCGCCTCGCGGATGGCCGCGCTCATGGCCAGGGCCATGCCCGAGCCGTCCTCGGGCGGGGCGGTCATGTGGTAGGCGTCGCCGGAGGCCCCGAAGCCCACGACCTCGGCGAGGATGCGCGCGCCGCGCGCCCGGGCGTGCTCCAGGGATTCCAGGAGCAGCAGGCCGCAGCCCTCGCCCATGACGAAGCCGTCGCGGTCGCGGTCGAAGGGCCGGGAGGCCCGTTCGGGATCGTCGTTGCGCGTGGACAGCGCCTTGAGGGCGTTGAAGCCGGACACGCCCAGGGAGGTGAGGGTCGACTCCGCGCCGCCGCAGATCATGGCCTCGCAACGGCCGAGCTTGATCTCGGAGTAGGCGTAGCCGATGCCGTGGGTGCCCGAGGCGCAGGCCGTGGTGGTGCAGACGTTGGGTCCGCGCGCGCCGGTCTCGATGGACACCTGCCCGGCGGCCATGTTGGCGATGATGATCGGGATGAAGAAGGGCGAGATGCGCGAGGGCCCCTTTTCCAGGAGCTTCTGGTGCATGGACTCGATGGTCTGCAGCCCGCCCAGGCCCACGCCGATGATCACGCCGGTGGTGGCGGCTTCCTCGGGCGGCACCTGCCAGCCCGCGTTTTCCAGCAGCATCTTGGAACAGGCCACGGCGTACTGGACGAAGGTCTCCATGCGCTTGACCTGCTTCGCCGGGATGTAGCGCTCGGGCTCGAAGCCCTTGACCTCTCCGGCGATGCGGGTCTCATAGGCCGCGCAGTCGAACTTGGTCAGGGGGCCGATGCCGGACTTCCCCGCCAGCAGGGCCTCCCAGCTGGAGGCCAGGTCGGTTCCCAGCGGGGTGATGGCGGACAGGCCGGTGACGACGACTCGTTTCATGAATGATCCTGGGTTGCTTGGGCGTTCGCCTGACATGCGCTCCAAAAGGAAATGGAGAAGCGCCTTACGCCCGGGACGGGCATAAGACGCCCATCCTTGGCGACGGAGCCGGCGGAAGGAAACCGCCTACTTCTGGTTCTTCTCGATGTAGTCGATGGCGTCCTTGACCTTGACGATCTTCTGGGCTTCCTCGTCGTCGATCTCGATGTCGAACTCTTCCTCGATGGCCATGATCAGTTCGGTGAGATCCAGGGAGTCGGCGCCCAGGTCCTCGACGAAGGAGGCCTCGGGCTTGACTTCGTCGGCGGAGACGCCCAACTGGTCGACAATGATCCCCTTCACTTTTTCGGCAATGGACATATTTCCCTCCAGATGTGAATTGCGATGTTTTTCGACGAATTACATGTACAGGCCGCCGTTGACGGCGAGCACCTGTCCGGTGATGTAGGAAGCGCCCGGCCCGGCCAGGAAGGCGACCGCCTCGGCGATCTCCACGGGCGTGGCGGCGCGTTTCAGGGGCACGGAGCCGATGATCTCCTGGATCACGTCCTCGCGCAGCACGGCGGTCATCTCCGTGTCCACGTAGCCCGGGGCCACGGCGTTGACCAGCACGTTGCGGGGGGCCAGCTCCAGGGCGGCGGACTTGGTCAGGCCGATGAGCCCGGCCTTGGCCGAGGAGTAGTTGGCCTGGTAGGCGTTGCCCATCTGCCCGGCCACGGAGGACATGTTGATGATCCGGCCCGAGCGGCGGCGGATCATGATCTTGGCGGCCTCGCGCAGGAAGATGAAGCAACCGCGCAGGTTCACGCCCAGGACCTTGTCGAAGTCCTCGTCCTTCATGCGGATGAGCGGGCCGTCGCGGGTGATGCCCGCGTTGTTCACGAGCACCTCCAGTTCGACCTTGTCCTTGATCTCCTCGGCGAAGAACGCGGCCACGGCGGCGGAGTCGCCGGAGTCCACGCGGAAGGCCCTGGCCGTGCCGCCGGACTCGGCGATGGCGGCCACTGCCTTCTCGGCCTCCTCGGGCCGGGAGACATAGGTCAGATACACGGCGAAGCCGTCGCGGGCCAGACGTTCGGCGACTGCGCGGCCGATGCCGCGGGAGCCTCCCGTGACCAGGGCGACGCGGGGGAGTTCGCTCATGTGTTCATCCTTATGGTTCGGTGCGCTTGGACTGGGTCCGAATATCCGAAAAATTCCCGGACTGCAAACCGGCCGGTCCGCCCGCTAGAAGCGCAACAGGGCCGCGCCCCAGGTGAAGCCGCCGCCGAAGGCGGTCAGCAGGACCAGGTCGCCGTTCTTGATGAAGCCGGTGAGCCGGGCCTCGGAAAGGGCGATGGCCACGGCCGCCGCCGAGGTGTTGCCGTAGCGGTCCACGTTGACGTAGATGCGGTCGCGCGGCACGCCCACCTTCTCGCCCACGGCCTCGATGATCCGCAGGTTGGCCTGGTGCGGGATGAAGACGTCCACCTCGCCGGGGGTCAGGCCGTTGCGGTCGAGGATTTCCGCGCTCACCGAGAGCATGGAGCGCACGGCGTGGCGGAAGACCTCCCGGCCCTGCATCTCCACGAAGAAGTCGCGCCGGATGGCCTCGCCCGGCTTGTAGGGGAAGGCCGAGCCGCCGCCGCGGACGGCCAGCAGGTTGCCCAGGGCCCCGTCGGAGGAGAGGATCACGTCCAGGATTTCGGCGCTGCCGGGGCCCGGGGTCCCGGAAACCACCGCCGCGCCCGCGCCGTCGCCGAAGAGCACGCAGGTGCCCCGGTCGGTGTAGTCCGTGCGCGAGGAGATGACCTCGCTGCCGAGCGTCAGGACGTTGGCCTCGGGGTGCAGGGCCACCAGGGAGCGGGCCGTCTCCAGGGCGTAGAGATAGCCGGAGCAGGCGGCGTAGAGGTCGGCGGCGTAGCGGCCGGACAGGCCCAGGCGGTGCTCCAGGATGCAGGCCGCCGAGGGGATGTAGGCGTCCGGGGTGAAGGTGGCCACCAGGATGTGCGAGAGTTCCTCGGCGGTCATGCCGGCCTGCTTCAGGGCCTGGAGCGAGGCGGGCAGGGCCAGGTCCGAGCAGGTCTCGCCCTGGGCCACGTGGCGCTGGCGGATGCCGGTCCGGCTGGTGATCCACTCGTCGGAGGTCTCCACCATGCGCTCGAAGTCGGCGTTGGTCAGGATATGTTCGGGGACGTGAAAACCCAGTCCACGGATGTAGCATTTGGTCATGGAGACTCCTGCGGGGGCCGTCGGCCCGGGCCGTGATCGGGTTACGACGCCTTGGCGGACTGGCGGCCGAAGCGGGCGATCTCGCTGTTGGCCTCGAGATCCCGCTCGATGTGCTGGTGCGCCCGGTTGGCCGTGAAGGTGGAGGCCATGCGGATGGCGTTGGTGATGGCCTTCACGTTGCTCGCGCCGTGGCAGACGATGACGATGCCCTTGAGGCCCAGGAGCGGGGCCCCGCCGTACTCGGCGTAGTCCACGAGCTTGGCGAAGCGGGTCAGCGCGCCCAGGGAGAGCAGGGTGCCGAGCTTGGAAAGCAGTCCGCGCTTGAGCTCTCCCTTGAGCAGGTTGCCGAAGCTGCGGGCCAGCCCCTCGGAAAGCTTGAGGGCCACGTTGCCCACGAACCCGTCGCAGACCACCACGTCGTAGTTGCCCGCGAAGATGTCCCGGCCCTCGGCGTTGCCGATGAAGTTGATGGAGGACTTGCGCAGGAGGTCGAAGGCCTCCTTGACCACCGAATTGCCCTTGCCCTCCTCCTCGCCGATGGAGAGCAGGCCCACGCGCGGCTTGGGCACGCCGAGCACGTCGCGGGCCAGCACGTCGGCCATGATGGCGAACTGGGCCAGGTGGAAGGCCTTGGAATCCACGTTCGCGCCCACATCGATAAGGATGCAGGGGCGCTTCTCCGTGGGCATGATCCCGGCCAGGGCCGGACGGTCGATGCCCGCGATGCGGCCGATGGTGAACATGCCGCAGGCGACCACCGCGCCTGAGTTGCCCGCGCTGACCACGCCGTCGGCCTGGCCTTCCTTGACCAGGCGGCAGGCCACCTGGATGGAGGAGTCCTTCTTGCGCCGCAGGGCGTCGGACGGCTTTTCGTCCATGCCCACCACCTGGGAGGCATGCACGACATGGATGTCCAGGCCCTCGGTCTTGCAGCGCGAGAGTTCGTCCCGGATCTGGGCCTCGTCGCCGACCAGGATGATCGACGCGCCCTGTTCGGCCGCGCGCAGGGCGGCCGGAACATTGACGCGGGGCCCGAAATCGCCGCCCATTGCGTCGACGGCGATGCGCGGCGTCTTACTGAGCATCAGCGTCCGGGGTCACCTTGCGGCCCTTGTAGGAACCGCACACCGCGCAGGCGCGATGGGACAGGGTGGGTTCGCCGCACTCGCAGTAGATGACGTTGGGGACGGCCACGTGGTCGTGGGAGCGGCGCATGTTGCGCCGGGACTTGGAAGTCTTCTTTTTCGGCTGAGCCATGACGTGTTCTCCTCAAGGTTGGGAATATCGCGAATCGGCCCCGGGGGCAATGATTACCCGGAGGCTAGGATATCTTCAGGTTGCGGAAGACCGACAGGCGCGGGTCGTTGCCGCCCTCGGCGCAGTCGCACTCCTGGAAGTTGCGGTTGCCGCCGCACACGGGGCACAGCCCCTTGCAGTCCTCGCGGCAGAGCGGCTTGGGGGGGAGGGCCAGGATGAACTGCTCCCAGAGCACCGCGCCCAGGTCCAGGCGCAGGACGCCGTCCTCCTCGACCACGCGGGACTCCTCGGCCGACTCGCCGCCCTCGGCGGGCAGCTCCTCGTAGGCCTCGAATTCCTCGTCCAGGGTCTGCTCGCAGTCCTCGGAGCAGCGGTCGCAGGGCAGGATCACGGAGCCGCGCAGGGCGCCGCGCACGAGCGCGCCGCGTTCGTCCGGCGTGACCGTGACCTCGGCCTCCAGGGGGGCGGCGATGGTCGCGGACAGGGCGCAGTCCCGCAAGGATTCCTGCCAGAACCCCTGGTCCGCAAAAGAAAATACCCGGCCTTCAGCCGGGATGTCGGCCAGTTCCACCCAAATCTTGGACATATATCCCTCGCAACCGACCCCCCTAGCCGAGCCCTTGGTCCTTGTCAAGAAAAAAGCCCTTGCGTTTTGTCGGGAGAGGGGTTAAAGAGTCCCTTCCCCGCCGCCTGGAGCCCGCTCCGGCCGGGGCCTGAAGACGAAGAACGACGCCACGCGCGCGAGGAGGCCACCATGTCCCAGATTTGCGATATTTGCGGCAAGATTCCCCAGTCCGGCAACAATGTGAGCCATGCCAACAACAAAAGCAAGCGCCGCTTCCTGCCGAACCTCCAGAAGGTGCGCCACCAGGCCCCCAACGGCCAGGTCATGACCGTGAGCGCCTGCACCCGCTGCATCCGTTCCGGCGCGGTGGTCAAGCCCGTGAAGCGCACCACCGAGACCGAATAGTTTCCGGCCGCGATATTTGTGCACGTGAGCCCCGGCCGAACGGCCGGGGCTTTTTTTCAACCTGACGGAGGTGTCTCGTGACGGTGGAGCGCAACGCCCAGCGGCTCATGGGGGAAGGCTGGCTCTGCGCCGAGAGCGTGCTGCTGGCCGTGACCCGGGCCAAGGGACTGGAATCCCCGCTCATTCCACGCATGGCCACGGCCTTCTGCTCCGGCCTGTCGCGCACCTGCGGAGCCTGCGGGGCCGTCACCGGCGCCATCCTGGCCATCAGCCTGTTCGCGGGCCGCGACCGGCCCGAGCGGGAGCTTTTGGACCTGGCCTACGCCCCGACCCAGCACCTCGTGGAGGGCTTCACGGCCGCCTACGGCTCCACCAACTGTTATGAGATCACGGGCTGCGACTTCCGCACTCCCGAGGGCCAGGCCCGCTACAAGGACACGAACATGCGCGAGACCTGCGTGGAGTGCGTGGCCCTGGCCGTGCGCCTGACGCTGGAGGCCCTGGACGACGCAGGCTGCGGAGAACGGCCGTGATCGCCCGGGAGTGGAGCTGCCGCTGCCCCCGCGACCGGCGCGCGGGCTTCCTCGTCCACCTGGACCGCACCGGGGTGGAGGAGGCCCAGACCATTCCGGGCTTCCTGGGCCACCAGGTCCTGGAGCGCGACGAGCCCGGCGGGCTGGTCATCACCCTGGTCACCTACTGGGAGTCCATGGACGCCGTCCGGGCCTTCGCGGGCGATGATCCCGAGTTGGCCCGGCTCTATCCCGGCGACGAGGCCTTCGGCATCGAGTCCGAAACCGTGGTGCGCCACCGCCGGGTGCTCTCGGCCCGCTGGCCCGGCGGAACGATCCTTGCTTGACGGCTTCCGGGCGGATTGAGCCGCGGCGTTCCGTCGCGCTCCGCCAGGAAGGAAGCCGGTCATGGACAGATTGCTGGGTGATGTTTCCGTTCTTTTCCAGTGTGTTGAGCGTGTCTTGCGGCGGGCCGCGCTTCGCCGGATCTCCGGCGTCAAGAAAACGCCGCGCGGGGGCTGAGCATGGAAAAGCCAACCCGCCAGGCCAAGGTGCACCGGCTGTTGTGCATCAAGGGGTTGGTGGACAACCACCCCTATCCGGCCCTCAATGACCTGGACCGCAAGCTCATCGCCCGCCTGAACCGCCGCGACGGGTTCTTCATCGAGTGCGGGGCCAACAACGGCCACCTGCAAAGCAACACCTTCGCCCTTGAGTACCAATACGGCTGGCGGGGCATCCTCATCGAGGCCATCCCGGACCTGGCCAGGCTCTGCGCCTTCCTGCGCCTGGGGGCCGAGGTCTACAACTGCGCCCTGGTGGCCGAGGGCTTCGCCGGGGAGACCGTGACCATGCGCTTCGCCGGGCTCAAGTCCCTGGTGCGCGGCTGCAAACAGGCCGAGGTCGAGGAACAGTGGGTGACCAGCGGAATCCGCAACGAGTCCCTGGGGGAGACCTACGCCGTGGAGGTCCACGCCCGGACGCTGAACTCCATCCTGGACGACGAGCGGCCGGAGCGGATCGACCTCTTCTCCCTGGACGTTGAGGGTTACGAGCTGGAGGTGCTCAAGGGCCTGGACCTGGACCGCCACCGGCCGGAGTTCATCCTGGTGGAGGCCCACGATCCCGCGGCCATCGGAAGCCACCTGGCCCCCTGGTACGACCTGGAGGCCGAGCTGACCCCTGGTTGGGATTTCCTTTACCGGGCGCGCCGTCCGCTCGGGGCCTAGCAGAGTTCCTTGCGGCCCGAGGCCGTCACCTGGACCAGGCCCGCGAAGCGGGTCACGGAGTCGGCCTTGGTCCAGAGCCCCACGTGGCCGCGCACCGGCCGTCCCGCGTCGTATTCCAGCACCTTTTCCCCGTCCACGAAGCCGCGCATGCGCGGGCCCTCGACCTCCAGGGCCAGGGCGTAGGTCCGGCCCGTCTCCAGGGGCAGGTGCCGCATGGCCCGGATGAGGCGGCGGCTGTTCACGAACTCCGAGAAGACCACGTTGTTCTCCACGGCGTTGACCCGGAAGACGAAGTAGTTCCCCAGGTTGCGCAGGCCGAAGGCCAGGCCCCCGGCGCGGTCCACCACCCCGGACAGGGGCCGGACCAGGACCTCCAGGCGGCCGTCGGCCATCTCCGCGCCCTTGGCCACGGCCAGGGGGAAGTAGTGGTAGGCCCCGATGGTGTCCAGGAACTCCTGGTAGCGCGGCCCCACCAGCCGGGTCAGGAAACCGGAGATCCCGGCGGAGATGCGCGGCATCCAGGCCGAGCCGTTCTGCTCCACCCAGGTCCGGCCGTCCTCCTCCACCCGGCTCCAGCGGCCGAGCACGGCGTGGAAGCCGGGCAGCCGGAGCGCGGTGGCCCGATCCAGGAAGTCGTAGTCCTCGTTGAAGAAGGCCTCGATCATGGGCTCCACCTGGGCCTGGCGGGAGATGGCCACGTCCAGCAGGCGGCTGGAGGCCAGGAGCCGCCCGAGCTGGTCCAGGGCCCGCTCCGTGTCCTCGGCGGGCAGGCCCTGGAGCGAGGCCTCCAGCAGCTCGCCCGAGAGGTGCACGCTGAAGCCCAGGCGCGTAAGCACCCCGGCCAGGAAGTTCACCCGCAGGGACTTGCCCAGGTAGCTGCCCGCGCCGCCCGCGAACTGCACGGTGACGTAGTTCCCGGCCGCGTCCCCGCCGCAGATGCTGTCCACGTTGGCGAAGTGGTAGCCGAACTTGGCGTTGAAGTTGAGGTAGTCCGCGGCCAGCACGGCGAAGCTCTCGCCGCCCGGGGCGTCCGGCCCGGAGAGTCCGGCGGCCGAGGAGGCGAAGAGGGTGAAGAGGTTGCGCAGGTCCAGGTTCACGGCCCCGGACCAGGTGATGCCCGGGTGCATGAATCCGCGCCAGACCGCGCGCATGGGCCGGGAGACGATGTCCTCCGGCCGCACGGCGTCGCAGGTGCTCAGTCCGGGCCGCAGACCGCCGCCCAGGTCCACCACCCGGATGTCCAGGGGCACCGTGGCCGTGAGCTTGGCGGCCTGGGCCCCGGAGGCCGCGCCCGAGAGGTCGAAGACCACCTTCATGACCTTTTCATGGGCGAAGCGGATCACGTCGTGCAGGGTGCGGCAGCCCTCGGGCGAGAACTCCGGGGCTTGCGGGTCCGTGAGGTGCAGGGGCGAGATGTGGTCCAGCAGGGCGCGCAGGCGGCGGTGCGCCGGGGTCTCGAAGGCCAGGGCGCGTGTCCGGGCCCGGGCCGACAGCACCTCCTCCACCTCGCCGGGCAGGATTCGTCGGCCGTCGGCGTCCAGCGTCACCACCTCCCCATGCGGCAGGGCGGCCGTCGCTCCGGCCACGTCCACCAGGGCGGGCACCCCGAATTCGCGCAGCACCGAGGCCAGATGGCTGGCCGCGCTGCCCACCTCGGCCACCAGTCCCCGGATGCGTCCGGCCAGGGCGGCGTAGGCCGGGTTGGTGGCGCGGACCACGAGGACGGCGTTTTCCGGCAGGTCCGAGAGGTCCCGTCCGTCGGCCAGGAAGACTTGGCCCGAGGCCGCGCCGCGCGAGGCGGTCTGGCCGCCCGCCAGCAGGGGCGGCAGGTCCGGGGCCGGATCGTCGCCCGCCGTTCCGCCGGATTCCAGGCCCAGGGGGCGGCACTGCAGGAGCACCAGCCGCCCGCCCTGGTCCACGGCCCACTCCAGGTCCTGGGGACCGCCGAAGAAATGTTCCAGGGCCAGGCCGTGGCCCAGGAGTTCGGCCAGCCGCGCCTGGTCCAGCACCGGAGCCCGGCGCAGGGCGGCGGGCACGTCCTCCATGCGGGTTCCCCCGCCGGGGACGGCGGCCAGGCGGCGGTCCTTGTCCGCGATCTCGGCGCGCAGCACCGCCCCGCTCCGGCGGTCCAGGAGGAAGGTGTCGGAGGAGACCTCGCCGCCCACCAGCGGTTCGCCCAGGCCCCAGACTCCGGCCACGCGGAAGGTCTCCGCGTCCGGCGCGCCCGGGTCGCGGGTGTAGGCCACCCCGGCGGCGGCCGCGTCGATCATTTCGATGACCGCCACGCACATGGGCGCGTCGCGGTCCTCCAGGCCGTGGCGGGTGCGGTAGAGCAGGGCGTGCGGGGTGTACTTGCTGGCGGCCACGGTCTTGTAAGCTCCGGCCAGTCCGTTTCGCTCCACGCCGAGGACCGTGGCGTACTGGCCCGCGAAGGAGGCCTCGGTGTCCTCGCCCACGGCGCTGCTGCGCACGGCCACGGGCACGCCGGGCCGGGCGCGGGCCTCCAGGGCGGCGTAGGCCGCTTCCAGGTCCCGGGCCAGCTCCGGCGGCAGGTCGGCGGCCAGGATCAGGGCCCGGATTTCGGCGCAGGCCGCGTCCACGGCCCGGGGATTCTCCAGGTCCAGGGGCTCCAGCAGGGCCGCGATCCGTTCATCGAGCCCGACGGCGGAGAGGAACAGCTCGAAGCCCCGGGACGTGATCGCGAAGCCGCGCGGAACGGGCACGCCCAGCTCGTTGCCCAGGCGCGCCAGGTTGCCCGCCTTGGCCCCGATGAAGGGAATTTGCACGGCCCCGGCGGACTCCAGGGGCAGGACCAGGGGGCAGTCCCGGGGCGGGGTGCGGGTCTCCAGGATGGAGCGGGCCTCGGCGTCGATGCGCTCCAGGGCCTGGGAGAGGGCGGCGTAGCGGCCGTGGGCCAGGGCGTTCAGGGCATCGGCCAGGTCGCGCACCGAGGCGGACAGCCCGGCGTAGAGCCTGCGCACCTGGGCCATGCCGAAGGGACTGCCGGAGTGGTAGACCTGCTCCAGGGCGGCCAGGGCCGAGAGGGCGTCGTAGTTGTGGGTCAGGAAGGCCCGGAAGCGGGCGTACATCTCCACGTGCGGGCCCTCGGTCTGGGCCAGGAGACGGCAGGTCTTCTTCTTGGCGAGAAACTCGAGCACGGTCGTCCTCCGCGTCGGGGTCGGGCCAGACGGATCGAGGATACCGCCGGACCCGCCCCGAGGCAAGGACGCTTTTGCTAGAGTTCCGTGATCCGGCGCAGACGCTTGAGGGTCTGCTCCCGGCCGAGCACGCGCATGGTCTCGAACAGGCCGGGGCTCACGGTGCGGCCGGTGAGGGCCACGCGCAGGGGCTGGGCCACGGCCTTGAACTTGAGGTTGCGGGCGGAGAGGAAGGCTTCGGTCATGGGCTCCATGGCGGCCTCGTCGAAGTCGCCCTCCAGGTGTTCGAGGGCGTCGGCGTACTCCTCCACCAGGGTGCGGTTCTCCGGGGTGAGGTGCTGGCGCACGGCCTTTTCGTCGAAGGCGATGAACGCCGCGTCCACCACGAAGAAGCGGGCCATCTCGGCCATCTCCACCAGGGTCTTGGCCCGGGGCTGGAGCAGCGGAACCACGGACTCCAGCAGGGCCTGGGGCGTGTCGGCCACGGCCTCGGGGCCCATCTCGCGGCCCAGGAAGTCGCGCAGCATCGCGGCCAGACGGGCCGGGTCGGATTCCTTGATGTAGTGGGCGTTGAGCCACTCCAGCTTCTGGGTGTCGAAGACCGCCGGGGAGTTGCCCAGGTTCTCGGCGCCGAAGCAAGCCGCCAGCTCGTCGCGGGAGAAGATTTCCTGGTCGCCGTGGGACCAGCCCAGGCGGGCCAGGTAGTTGATCACGGCCTCGGGCAGGTAGCCCATCTTCTCGTATTCCATGACCGAGAGCGCACCGTGGCGCTTGGAGAGCTTCTTCTTGTCCGGGCCGAGGATCATGGGCACGTGGCCGAACTCGGGCACGTCCCAGCCCAGGGCGCGGTAGATGAGAATCTGGCGCGGGGTGTTGTTCACGTGGTCGTCGCCGCGCAGCACGTGGGTCACGCCCATGTCGTGGTCGTCCACCACCACGGCCAGGTTGTATGTCGGCGAGCCGTCGGAGCGGCGCAGGATCATGTCGTCCAGCTCCTCGCAGGCCACGGCGATGGAGCCCTTGACCATGTCCTTGTAGGCCACGGAGCCGTCCAGCGGGGTCTTCATGCGCACCACGCGGCCCTCGCCCGGGCCCAGGCCGCGTTCGCGGCAGGAGCCGTCGTACTTGGGCTTGCGGCCCTCGGCGCGGGCCTTCTCGCGCATGGCCTCCACCTGCTCCTTGGTGCAGTCGCACCAGTAGGCCTGCCCAAGGGCCACGAGCTGGTCGATGACCTCGTTGTGGCGCGCGGCGCGGGCCTGCTGGTAGACGATCTCGCCGTCCGAGGAGAGGTCCAGCCAGCGCATGGAGTCGAGGATGGCCTGGGTGGCCTCGGGCGTGGAGCGTTCGAGGTCCGTGTCCTCGATGCGCAGGAGGAAGCGGCCGCCGCTATGGCGGGCCAGCAGCCAGGAAAACAGGGCGGTGCGCGCCCCGCCGATGTGCAGGTAGCCCGTGGGGCTGGGGGCGAAGCGGGTGACGATCTGGCTCATTGCGGCTCCTAGTCCACGGCCTCGACGCACTTCACGGCCGGGACCTCCTTGAGGATGACCCGCTCCACGCCGTGCTTGAGCGTCATGCGGGACATGGGGCAGCCCTTGCAGGCGCCCTGCAGGCGGACCTTGACCACGCCCTCGGGGGTGATCTCGACCAGTTCGATGTCGCCGCCGTCGTTCTGCAGAACGGGACGGATCTTGGCGATGGCGGCGAGCACTTGTTCGCGCATGACGTACCTCCGGGTCGGTTGTGGGGGCTTTGAAGTAGCGGTCCGGCGCGTTCTTGTCAAACGCGCTCAGCGCCGGGTGAGCCCGAAGCGCTTGAGCTTGTATTGCAGGGTCCGCCGCGAGATGCCCAGGGCGTCGGCGGTCTTCTCGCGGTGCCCGCCGTGGGCCCCCAGGGCCCGGACCAGGGCCTCGCGCTCGGCTTCCTCCAGTGAGGCGGGAGCGGCCGGGGCGGCCGGTCCCTGGGCCTGCTCGGGCTGGGGGCCGAGGATCTGCGGCGGCAGGAGCTCCGGGCCGAGCACGTCCGAGCGCGAGAGGATCAGGGCGCGTTCCAGGACGTTCTCCAGCTCGCGCACGTTGCCGGGCCAGTGGTAGTGCGAGAGCGCGTCCAGGAAGGCCGGGGCCACGCTGCGGATTTCCTTGTTGTTCTTCCTGCCGAGCTTGCCCAGGAGGTGGCTGACCAGCAGGGGCAGGTCCTCCACGCGGTCGCGCAGGGGCGGAATGGCGATTTCCAGCACGGCCAGGCGGTAGTAGAGATCCTCGCGGAAGCGTCCGGCCTTGATCTCGGCTGCCAGGTCGCGGTTGGTGGCGGCCACCACGCGCACGTCGGTCTCCACGGCCTTGACCCCGCCCAGGGGCTCCACGACCTTCTCCTGCAGGGCGCGCAGGAGCTTGGCCTGGAGCGCGGCGGGCATCTCGCCGATCTCGTCCAGGAAGAGCGTGCCCCCGGCGGCCAGCTGGAAGCGGCCGGGCTTGTCCTTGATCGCGCCGGTGAACGCGCCCTTGACGTAGCCGAAGAGTTCGCTCTCCAGGAGGTTTTCCGGCAGGGCCGCGCAGTTGACCTTGATGAGCGGCCGGGCGGCCCGGGCGCTGGCCCGGTGCAGGCCCTCGGCCACCAGCTCCTTGCCGGTGCCGGACTCGCCCAGGATGAGCACCGAGGCCTCGCTGGGCCCGGCCTGGTCGATGAGTTCGCGCACGCGGTTCATGCCCGCGCCGGCGCCCACGAGCACGGGGCCCTCGCCCCCGGCGCGGCGGCGCAGGCGGTCGTTCTCGTCCAGCAGGCGGCGGTATTCGTAGCTCTTGTCCAGGACGGCCTTGAGCTCCTCGTTGTCCGCGGGCTTGGTCAGGTAGTCGAAGGCCCCGTGCTTCATGGCCTCCACGGCCGTGCCCACGGAGCCGAAGGCGGTGAGCAGGACCACGGGCAGGCCGGGACGCCGGGCGTGCAGCTCGCGCAGGAGGGTCAGGCCGTCCATGCCGGGCATGCGCATGTCCACCAGGGCCACGTGGGGCAGGCCCCCGGGTTGGCGGGAGAGGACCTGGAGCGCGGCCTCGCCGGAACCGGCCTCAAGCACGTTCCAGCCCGCGTCCTCCAGGACGGCGCGGACCATGAGCCGGTGTCCGGCCTCGTCGTCCACCACGAGCACGGTGCGGATGTCGTCGTTCATTTGGTCTCCGTGGTTTCGGCGGCGGGCGACGGATCGGGGAAGAAGAGCCGCACGCTCGTCCCCCGGCCGGGCTCGGACTCGATGAGCACCTTGCCCTTGTGCCCGCGCATGATGGTCTGGACGATGGCCAGTCCGAGGCCGGTGCCCTGGGTCTTGGCCGTGAAGAAGGGCTCCAGGGCCTGGCGGCGGACGTCCTCGGGCATGCCCGGGCCGTTGTCCGTGACCGCGACCCAGACCCCGCCGCCGTTGCGGCGCGAGGAGATTTCGATGCACCCGCCTTCCTCGCCGAGGGCCTCCAGGCTGTTCACCGCCAGGTTGAGCAGCACCTGCCGCAGGGCGTCCGGGTCGGCGTGGACCGCCGGGGCCTCCAGCGCCAGGGCGGTGGCCACGCGCTTGTGCTCCAGGTCGAGCTTGAGCAGGTCGAAGAGCGCGGCCCCGGCCCGGTCCAGGTCGATGTCCGCCGGAGCCAGCTCCCTGGGCCTGGCCAGGAAGAGCAGGTCCGTGACCACGCGATTCAGGCGGTCGGCCTCCTGGACCATGGTGGCGGCATAGGAATCCAGGGGCTTCTGGCCCTTGAGCTTGTCGGCGAAGAGCTGGGCGAAGCCGCGCAGGGAGCTCAGGGGATTGCGCACCTCGTGGGCCACGCCCGCGGCCAGGGAGCCGATGGCGGCCAGTCGGCGGGCCTCGTTGAGGTCCTCCTCCAGGGCCCGGATTTCGGTGCGGTCGCGGATGAGCACGAGGCGGTCCGGCGCGCCCTTTTCCTCCTCGGCGTTCTGGTAAGGCAGCACGAGGACTTCCAGGAGCTGGCCCTGGTAGTCGTGCTGCCGCCACTCCGGGCGGCCGTGCCCGGCGGGGAAGGGAAATTCGGACCAGTTGCGCCCGGCCAGACAGGCCGCGTCCTTGCAGTCCTCGCTGCACAGCAGGCGCACGGCCGAGCCGTTGGCGGCCAGGATTTCGCCGTCGCTGCCCAGGGTCACCAGGCCGTCGGGCATGTGGTCCAGGAGCTTGGACTGGAACTGCTCCAGGCGCACGAGCTTCTGGGCCTGCTCGCGGCGGCGGAGGTAGGCGAAGGCCAGGGACCAGAGCACCACGGCGGCCAGGAGCACGTAGCCGGTCTGGATCAGGGCCGCGCGGCGGTACTGGTTGAACTGGGCCAGGTGGCGCTCGGCGTTCAGGCCCACCACGAGGTAGACCGGCGGGGCCTCGCCGCCCTGCCGGCGGCCCATGCCCATGCCGCCGCGCCCGCGGCCCGGGTCAAGCGGGCCCGCGTCGTCGTGCGGATGTCCGGCGAAATTGCAGAACATGGAGAGGCCCGGACGGGCCTGGAGCCCGGAGAGCAGGACGCGCTTGTGGCCGATGAGCGCCAAGCCGAACCAGACGCCGTCGCGCTCCAGCGATTCCATGGCTTCGGCGGGCAGGCCGGGCTTGGATTCCTCGGGGTCCGCGCCGGAGGAGATGAGCAGTTCGCCTTGCGCGCCGTAGATTCCGGCGAAGGCGATGTCCTCGGAGGCGGCCAGTTCCTGGAGCATCTCCTTGATCAGGGAGCGGGCGGCCCCGGCCATGTTCGGGCTCCGGCCCAGGCCGCGCATGGCCCGGGAGAGGTTGGCCTCCACGCCGGAGAGGATGGCCCGGCCGGAGAGGACCATGTGCTCGTCCACGATCCGCCGCTGGCGTTCGATGCTCTGCCAGGTCAGGAAGAGGCTGCCCAGGCCCAGGATGATGAGGGCCAGGACCGCGGCCACGATGGGCCCCTGCTCCTTGTTCGACTGACGGATTTCCATGCCTGTTCCGGGTTCCGGCGGCCCGAGCATGCGCGGCCGGAAGCGTTTTCGTCAACCCCCGGGGACGCGGACAGGGGCGGCCCGGGACCATCCCGAACCGCCCCGCGCGTTCCCGGTATTCCAGTTGAAAGAACCTTCTAGTAAGCGCCGCAGCCGCCCGCGCCGGGACAGCCGCCATAACCGGGACAACCGCCCGGCCCGTAACCCATGCCCATGCCCGGGCCGAAGCCGCCGCCGGGGCCGAACTTCACGCCGGTCTCCTTGGAGAGGTCGGCGGCCAGGGCTTGGCGCTCCTGCTCCAGCTGCTGCCGGATCTTGGACATCTCGCCCACCAGGGACTCGATGTCGGCCTTCTCGGCCTTGCCCGAGGCGGTCAGGGCGTCCAGCTCGGTGTCCTTGGCCCAGTACTGCTCGCGCAGTTCGAAGATCTTCTTGTGGTGTTTCTCGAAGATCTTGTCCACGGCGGCCTGTTTCTCCGGGGTCAGCCCGGCGTACAGGGAACCCATGCCGCCGCCCGGACCGCGCCCCTGGCCCGGACCGGCGAAGGCCACGGCCGAGAGGGCCAGCAGGGCGGCCAGGGTTGCGGCCGCCAAAACGGAACGTTTGCTCATGCGCATACCTCCATGTGCACGGTGCGAAATGTGACGCCTGGGAAAAGCATGGACCGTGCCAAGGAAGTTTTTCTTTTTATTTCAGCATGATGAAAATAAAACCGGGCGCCATGTTGTGCAAGATGATGCACAATTTCCGCCTCTTGTGCAAGGGAGTGCAGGAGGTGCGCCCCGTTCAGGCCCGGCGCGGCCCCACGCCGCAGATCCCGCAGGCGGCGCAGCCCGCCGGGGGGCACCCCGGGGAGGGCTTGGCCAGCTTGCTCCGTTCCCACTCCCGCCAGAGGTGTTCGCGGCGGACGCCCAGGTCCACGACCTCCCAGGGAAAGGCCTCGTCCTTGCCGCGCTCGTGGTCCAGCACGGCCGACATGTCGCCGTCCCAGAGGGCCAGGCCTTTTTTCCAGCCGCCGTTGTCGGCCGCCAGGAGCAGCAGTCCGGCCACGTCCTCCCCGCCCCGGGAGATGAGCCCCTGGACCCGGGCCAGGAAGGCGTCGTCGCCGGACAGGGCGAAGCCCTTGTAGGGCTTGAGCATGGCCTTGACCCGGCGCAGGGCGTCGTCCAGGTATTCCTCGGAGGCCATGGGCGCCCACTGGAACGGGGTCCAGGGCTTGGGCACGAGGCAGCTCACGCCCAGGGTCATGCGCATGAACTCCTTCTTGCGGACCTGGCCCCGGGATCGGGCCGCGTCGATCTCGGCCAGAAAGCCGGAAAGCTCCTCGTAGTCGGCCTCGGTTTCTCCGGGCCAGCCGATGATGCAGTAAACCCGCAGGTGGTTCACCCCGTGGGCCGCGCAGCGCGTCACGGCGTCCAGGAAGTCCTGTTCGTCGAGTTTCTTGCTGGCGGCCTGGCGCAGGCGGCGGCTGGGGGCCTCCAGGGCCAGGGTCACGGTGCGCACCCCGCAGACGCGCAGGAAGGCGAGCAACTCCTCGGTGAGCCCGTCGGCGCGCAGGGAGGAGAGGGAGAACTTCAGCTTGCGCTCATGGAGCCAGCGCAGAAAGGGCAGCAGATCCGGCCAGTCCGTGAGGGCCGTGCCCACCAGCCCGACCTTGGGCGGCCGGGTTTCTTCCACGATGGCCTGGAGATCGGCCAGGGCCGCGTGGCGCGGCGGGCGGTAGATGTACCCGGCGGCGCAGAAGCGGCAGCCGTAGGGACAGCCCCGGTTGACCTCCAGGAGCAGGGCGTCCTTGAAGACGGCCTCGGGCCCGGTGAAGCAGGAGAACGCGGGCGCGGCCAGGAGCGGGCCGCCGTCTCCGGCCACCACCCGGGGCGCGGGCGCGCGGGTCCGGCCCGGGACGTAGACGCCCGGCCGGTCGGCCGCGGCGGCCAGAAAATCCTGGGGATCGCCTCCGGCGAAGAGATGTCCCTTGAGTTCGCGGAGAAGGTCCGTGAACCCGGCCTCGGCCTCGCCCACCCAGATCAGGTCGCAGAACGGGGCCAGGGGAGCGGGGTTGAGGAAACACAGCGGCCCGCCCGCCAGAATCAGGGGCGGGTCGGGCCGCTCGCTTCGCAGCCTGGGGATTCCCGCGGCCTTGAGCGCCCGGAGGAGGCGGAGGACGTCCTCCTCGAACGAGACGCTCAAGGCCAGAACCGGGAACGAGGACAGGGATGCCTTTCGTTCTTCGGACAAGGGGGTCTCATGGCCCCTGCCGAGGAAGAACCGCTCCACCGAGAGGTCCGCCTCGGCGGCCAGCAGGCGGTACACGGCCTGCCAGCCCAGGGTGGAGAGAGCCGGTCCCTTGTCGCCGGGAATGGCCAGGGCCACTGGCAGGCGGCCGCCGTGCTCCACGGGCGGTGGGGATGTCCGCCCGAAGTAGAGGCCGCGCGTCGAGCCCATGCCGTTCCCGCCGGACGCGCTAGTCGGCCTTCTTGCGGATGAAGGCCGGAACGTCCAGCTCGTCCTCCTCGAACACGAACTCCTCCTCGCCGGGGCCGGCCACGGCGGCGCGCCGCATGGGCTGGGGCTCCACGGCCTGGGACTCGTTGTTCATTCCGGCGCGCAGGTAGGCGGGGATGTTGCGGTCCTCGCTCATGACCACCTTGTGCATGCGGCGGGTGGGCGGGGCCACGACGCCCTGGCTCTGGGCCTTGGGATTGACCAGGGTCAGGCCGGAACGGGCGGCCGGGCGCTCGGCCTCGGCGCGCACGTTGTCGATGCCCGTGGCGATGACCGTGATGCGCATCTCGTCGCCGGCGTCCGGGTCGAAGACCGTGCCGAAGAAGATCTGCGCGTTGTCGTCGGCTTCCTTGTAAATGATGTTGGCGGCCTCGGAGACCTCCTCGATGGTCATGTCCGGCGAACAGGTGATGTTCATGAGCACGCCCTTGGCTCCCTCGATGGACACGTCCTCCAGCAGCGGGCTGGTGATGGCCTTCATGGCGGCCTCCTTGGCGCGGCCCTCGCCCGAGGCGATGCCGGTGCCCATGAGGGCCAGGCCGGAGTTGGACATGACCGCCTTCACGTCGGCGAAGTCCAGGTTGATCAGGCCGTGCACGGTGATCAGGTCCGCGATGCCCTTGACGCCGTAGTAGAGGACCTCGTCGGCCTTCTTGAGCATTTCCTGGAAGCTGGCTTTCTTGGCCGCCAGTTGGAGCAGGCGGTCGTTGGGGATGGTGATGATCGAGTCCACCACCTTGCGCAGCTCGGCGATGCCGCGCTCGGCCTGGTCCAGGCGGCGTTTGCCCTCGAAGTAGAAGGGCTTGGTGACCACGGCCACGGTCAGGGCCCCGGCCTCGCGGGCCGCCTGGGCCACCACGGGGGCCGCGCCGGTGCCGGTGCCGCCGCCCATGCCCGCGGTGATGAAGACCATGTCCGCGCCCGTGACCTGCTCGCGGATGGTCTCGATGCTCTCCATGGCCGCCTCGCGCCCGATGTCCGGGTTGGCGCCCGCGCCCAGGCCCTTGGTCAGGCGCTCGCCGATCTGGAGCTTGTTCTCGGCCAGGGACTTGTTGATGTCCTGGCCGTCGGTGTTGGCGACGATGAACTGGACCCCCTTCAGGGCCGACTGGATCATGTTGTTCACGGCGTTTCCGCCGCCGCCGCCGCAGCCCACCACTTTGATCTTTGCGCTCGTGTCGTGCTCGATCTCGAAGTACTGCATGATGTCCTCCTCTCCCTGTGACCGTTGCTGGTTGTCCTCGTTATCCCCAAAAATCCCCGGTTCCTACGCGATGTCCGTGAACCACTTCTTCATCTTGCCCAGGATGCGGTTGAAGACGTTCTCGTCGCGGATGCGGAAAGGCCTTTCGTGGCCGCGTTCCTCCTCGGCCCCGTAAAGCAGGAGCCCCACCGCCGTGGCGAACTTGGGGCTGTTGACCACGTCCCTGAGCCCTCCGATGCCGGAGGGGTAGCCGATGCGCACCGGCAGGTCGAAGATCTGCTCGGCCAGGTCCTGCATGCCGTGGATGAGCGAGGTGCCGCCTGTGAGCACCACGCCCGCGCCGATGAGGTTCTTGTAGCCGGACTTGATGAGGTCCTGGTCCACCAGGGCCAGGATCTCCTCGCACCTGGGCTCGCAGATCTCGGCCAGGACCTTCTTGGACATGCCCCGGGACTCGCGGCCGCCCACGCTGGGCACCTCGATGACCTCGTCGTCGGACAAGAGGTCCGCCAGGGCGCAGCCGTGGTCCACCTTGATCTTCTCGGCGCTCATCATCGGCGTGCGCAGGCCGAAGGCGATGTCGTTGGTCAGGTTGTTGCCGCCCAGGGCCAGCACCGAGGTGTGCTTGATGGAGTCCTTGGAGAAGATGGCCAGATCGGTGGTGCCGCCGCCGATGTCCACCAGGGCCACGCCGATCTCGCGCTCCTCGGCCGTGAGCACGGCCTTGCTGGAGGCCAGGGACTCGAGCACGATGTTCGAGACGTCGAGCCCGGCGCGGTGGCAGGAGCGCACGATGTTCTGGGCCGAGGTCACGGCCCCGGTGACGATGTGCACCTTGACCTCCAGGCGCACCCCGGCCATGCCCAGGGGGTCGGCGATGCCGCGCTGGTCGTCCACGATGTATTCCTGGGGCAGGGTGTGGATCACCTCGCGGTCCAGGGGGATGGCCACGGCCTTGGCCGCCTCGATGACCCGGTCCACGTCGCGCTGGGTCACCTCGCCGCCCTTGACCGCGATGACGCCGTGCGAGTTGAAGCCCTTGATGTGGCTTCCGGCGATGCCCGCGTAGACCGAGCGGATTTCGCATCCGGCCATCAGCTCGGCCTCTTCCAGGGCCTTCTTGATGGACTGCACGGTCTGCTCGATGTTCACCACCACGCCGCGCCGCAGTCCGGTGGACGGGCTCGTGCCGATGCCGATGATGTCCACGCCGTCGGGCGTGACCTCGCCGACGACAGCCGCGATCTTGGTGGTCCCGATGTCCAGGCCCACTACGATGTCGTTCTTGGCCATGCCTCTCCTCTCCTTGTTTCTCTCTCGGGCCGCGCGGCCCGTCCGTCGTCCGTATCGTTATCGTCCGCCATGCCGCGCGCTCACGAAGAGTGCAGCGGCGTCTTTTTCTTCACGCAGACCATGCCTTCCACCGCCGCGATGGAGGCCACCCCGGGCAGTTCGCCCCGGCGGCGCAGGTCCTGCCAGACCGCCGAGATGCGCGACAGCTCTCCGCGCCAGTCGCGCATGGGGAAGCGCAGGGTGAATCCCTCGGTGTCCAGCTGGAACTCCGCGTCGCCCGAGGAGGTCAGGTGGACCCAGGCGATCTGGCCCAGGCCGAAGGGCAGGTCCCGGCTCTGCATCATGCCCACGATGGCCGCCAGGGCGCGGGGGTCCCCGGCGCTCTCCTTGTCCACCTCCAGCAGGGGCAGGGAGTGGAAATGGCCGGGCTCCACCGGGGCGATGACCACGCCCGAGGCGTCGGCGTAGAGCAGCTTGCCCTCGCGCTGGACCCAGAACACGGGCGCGCGCTCCTTGATCTGGATGAACAGCCGGTTGGGCAGCTCCCGGCGCACCGAGGCGTGGGCCACCCAGGGGTTCTGGGAAATCGTGCGCTCCACCTCGGCCACGTTCACGTCCAGGCAGTTCTGGCCCAGGGCCAGGTCGGCCAGGTTGAGCACCTCGCCGTAGTTCAGGCGCTCGTTGCCCGTGACCTGGATCTCGCGCAGGCCGAAATAGGGGTGGATGGTCACGTAGCGGTAGCCGTAGAGCAGTCCCACGCCGAGCGCGCCGAGCACGCCCAGGAGCAGCGCCAGGCAGAACGTGCTCCGGCAGAGTCCGGCGAACAGGGACACCCCGGAGGACAGGCGCGATGGGCCGTCCGCCGGGCGGGAGGCCCGTTTGTAGCGGTTGCCCCGCTTGGCTCCGATCTTGAGGCGGCCTTGCCGCATGGCCAGGGTGCTCATGACAGGATGATGACCTCCGTTTCCAGGCGTTCTCCGAACCGGTCGAGCACGGCGGCCCGGGCCGTATCCAGAAGCTCCAGGGCCTCGGCGCTGCGGCCGCCGCCCAGGTTGACCAGGAAATTGGCGTGCAGGTCCGAGAAGGCCATGCCGCCCAGGCGGCGGCCCTTGAACCCGGCCTGGTCCAGGAGCATCCCGGCGCTCTTGCCCGCCGGGTTCTTGAACACGCAGCCCGCGCTGCGCGCGCTCACCGGTTGGGTGGCCTTCTTGTGTTTGATGGTCTCCCTGGCCTTGGCCCGCACGGCGGCGGGATCGGCCGGGACCAGGCTGAACTCGGCCTCCCAGATGAGGTGACGGCCCACGCCGACGGGGGCCTCGAAATGCCGGTAGCCGAACACGCAGTCCCGGGCCTCGACCCAGAACAGCCCGCGATCCGGGGTCCAGAGCCGCACCCGCGCGAGCAGGTCCTTCATCTCCGCGCCGTAGGACCCGGCGTTCATGGCCACGGCCCCGCCCACGCGGCCGGGGATGCCCGCCAGGGACTCCAGGCCGGAGAGTCCGGCGTCCTCGCAGAACTTGAGCAGTCGGGGCAGGGGCAGGCCCGCGCCCACGCGGACCAGGGCCCCGCTTGCGGTCTGGGCCTCGGGCAGGTCGGCGTTGCGCACGCTCACCAGCACGAGGTCCGAGTCCGCGTCCAGGGCCAGGATGTTGCTCCCGCCGCCGAGCACGAAGGGACGGCCGCCGTAGCGGGCGAAGAACCCCGAGAGTTCGTCCAGGTCGGACTCCGCGCGCGCCACGGCCTCGGCCAGGGCGGTTCCGCCCAGTCCCAGGGTGGTCAGCTCCCGCAGGAGCGGTTTTTCGCGCACGCTCAGGGCCATTCGGCTACTCCGCGTTCTCTTCGGCGTTGAGCCAGTTCTCGCCGATCTGCCAGATGCTGCCCGCGCCCAGGGTCAGGAACAGGTCGCCGGGCTTGAGGCAATCGGGCAGGGACCGTTCCAGGGCCGCGAAATCCGGAAAGAAGCGCACCGCCGTCTTGCTCACCTGCCGGATGCCCTGGGCCAGGGACAGGCCGTTGACCCCGGGGATGGGGGCCTCGGAGGCCGGGTAGATCTCGGTGAGCAGGAGCTGGTCCACGCCGTCGAAGACCTTGCAGAAGTCCCCGAACAGGGCCTGGGTGCGGGTGAAGCGGTGCGGCTGGAAGGCCACCACCAGGCGGCGCTCCGGGAAGCAGGCCTTGGCCGTGTCCAGGGTGGCCTTGATCTCGGCCGGATGGTGGCCGTAGTCGTCCACCACGAGCACGCCCTTGCGCTCGCCCTTCTTCTCGAAGCGGCGGCCCACGCCGCCGAAGTTGGCCAGGCCCTGGAGGATGGCCTCCTTGGGCAGCCCGGCCTCCATGGCCACGCCGATGGCGGCCAGGGCGTTGAGCACGTTGTGGTGGCCGGGGTGGGAGAGAGTCACCTCGCCCCAGGGCTCGCCGTCCAGGCCGACCTTGAACACGCTGCGCAGGTGCGAGGCCAGGATCTCGCCGCGCAGGCGGTTCTTCGGGCCCAGGCCGTAGGTCAGCACCGGGCGCTTGATGGCGGG
Organism: Desulfovibrio aminophilus; assembly: GCF_023660105.1. NCBI lineage: Bacteria > Pseudomonadati > Thermodesulfobacteriota > Desulfovibrionia > Desulfovibrionales > Desulfovibrionaceae > Desulfovibrio > Desulfovibrio aminophilus. The sequence continues at coordinate 116,129 of NZ_JAMHGA010000043.1, forward strand.
CAGGAGGCGCTGCACGCCGGGGTCGTCGCCGCAGACCACGTTCATGCCGTAGAACGGGATGTGGTTCATGAACTGTGTGAAGGCCTGGTCGATGGCCGCCAGGTCGGGGTAGTGGTCCATGTGGTCCTTGTCCACGTTGGTGACCACGGTGATGATCGGGGAGAGGCAGAGGAACGAGCCGTCGGACTCGTCGGCCTCGGCGATGAGGTATTCGCCCTCGCCCAGGCGGGCGTTGGAGCCATAGGTGTTCAGGCGGCCGCCGATGATCACGGTGGGGTCCAGCCCGGCCTCGGTGAAGATGGTCGCCAACAGCGAGGTCGTGGTGGTCTTGCCGTGGGTCCCGGCCACCGCGATGCCGGTCTTCAGGCGCATCAGCTCGGCCAGCATCTCGGCCCGGGGGATGATCGGGATGCCCAGTTCGCGCGCCTTGGCCAGCTCGGGGTTGTTCTCGGCGATGGCCGTGGACTTCACGAGCACGTCGGCCTCGGTGACGTTGTCCGCGCCGTGGCCGATGAACACCGTGGCGCCCAGGGACTTGAGGCGGCGCACGGCGGCTCCGGCCGCCAGGTCCGAGCCCGTGACCGAGAAGCCGAGGTTGAGGAGCACCTCGGCGATGCCGCTCATGCCCGCGCCGCCGATGCCCACCATGTGGATGGTGTTCACCCGGCTGCGCATGATGTGCACGGGCTGGGCCGTGCGCGCCGAAACGATGGGGCCTTGGGCTGCGGTCATGCTCTCGTCCTCGTCTCAGGCCGCTCTGGGCGGCAGTTCCCCGATCCCGTCCACGATGGCGGCGGCCGCCTCCGGCCGCGCGAAGGAGCGCGCGGCGCGGGCCATGTCCGCCAGCCGGGAGGGATCGTCCAGAAGTTTCGTCACCGTCTCGGCCAGGACCCGCGCCGTGAGCCCGGACTGGGCCAGGACCACCGCGCCGCCCGCCTCGGCCAGGGCCTCGGCGTTGACCGTCTGGTGGTCGTGGGTGGCGTGGGGGAAGGGCACCAGCACGGCGGGTTTCCCCGCGGCGGCGGCCTCGAAGACCGTGGTGGCCCCGGAGCGGCAGAGCAGGAGGTCGGCCCGCTCGTAAGCACTGGCCATGTCCTCGATGAAGCCGCGCACGGCCGCGCCGTCCATCCCGGCCTCCTCGTAGGCCCGGCGCACGCGCTCGGCGTCGGCGGGGCCGGCCTGGTGCACGATCTCCACCCGGGCTTCGCGCAGCAGCGGCAGGGCCGCGATCACGGCGTCGTTCACGGCCCGCGCGCCCTGGCTGCCGCCGAGCACGAGCAGGTTGCGCCCCGGGGTCCGGGAGGCGGCCGCGCCCACGGCCGCGATCTCCGGCCGCACGGGATTGCCGGTGAGCCGGGTCTTGGCCGCCGGGAAGGCCCCGGCGCGGTCCGGGAAGGAGAGGAAAATCCGCCGGGCCACCTTGCCGAGGATGCGGTTCGTCACGCCGGGCACGGAGTTCTGTTCATGCACGGCGGTGGGGATGCCCAGGATGCGGGCCGCCAGCACCGGGCAGAATCCGGCGTAGCCGCCGAAGCCGATCACGGCCTGGGGCCGGAATGCGCGCAGGGCGGAGAGGGCCTTGCACAGGCCGCCGACCAGCCAGGTGGAGGCGAGGAGGCCCTTGAGCCCCCGACCCACGATGCCCTTGGCCGGGAGTTCGCGGAACTCCAGCCCGGCCTTGCGGGCGAGTCCGCCCTCCGGGCCCGGGCCGCCGAGGAAGAGCACTCTGCAGCGGGGGTGCCGCTTCAGGATTTCCCCGGCCACGGCCAGCGCCGGGAAGATGTGCCCACCGGTGCCGCCGGTGGTGATCACGACTTTCTCCACCGCACCGCGCTCCGCGAAAGGTTCAACAGGAATCCGACGCAGACGAAGCAGACGATCAGGCTGCTGCCGCCGTAGCTGACGAAGGGCATGGGCACGCCCTTGGGCGGCACCGTGCCGAGGACCACGGCCAGGTTGAGCACGCAGCCCAGGGCCAGGATGGCGGCCATGCCGAAGGCCGTGAAGCGGTCCTGGAGGTCCTCCTGGCGGTAGGCGATGGAGAAGGCCCGCCAGAGCAGGATGCCCATGACCAGGAGCACGGCCGAGAGGCCGATGAAGCCCAGCTCCTCCCCGGCCACGGCCATGATGAAGTCGTTGTGCGCCTCGGGCAGGTAGAAGAGCTTCTGGCGGCCCGCGCCGAGGCCCGCGCCGAAGAGCTTGCCGGAACCGAAGGCGTAGAAGGACTGCACGAGCTGGTAGCCCTCGGCCTGGGCGCTCTTGAAGGGGTCCAGGAAGGCGGTCCAGCGCTTGAAGCGGTAGGGCGAGGAGCTGATGAGCAGCCAGCCCGCGCCGCCCGCGAAGAAGAGCGAGAGCATGAGGTAGATGAGCCGGGTGCCGCCCACGAAGCACATGAAGAAGAGGAGCATGGCCAGGAAGACCGCGCCGCCGAAGTCCGGCTGGAGGAGCAGGAGCAGGCAGAGCATCCCGGTGGCGAAGAAGGGCGGCAGGAAGCCCACGCTGAAGGTCTTCACCAGCTCCTGTTTGCGCGAGAAGAAGTAGGCCAGGTAGAGGACCAGGGCGGGCTTGGCGAACTCCAGGGGCTGGACGGAGAGGGGGCCGAGGTGGATCCAGCGCTTGGCGCCGCCGGCGGACACGCCCAGGGGGGTCAGGGCGCAGAGGCCCAGGAGCAGCATCACGCCGATGACCCAGAGATAGGTCGTGTTGTAGAAGAATTTGCGGGGCAGCCGGTAGATGCTGAACATGGCCACCAGGCCCAGGGCCGCGTACACCGCCTGCTTCTTGAAGAAGAGGTACTTGTCCCCGTAGTAGCGCTCGGCCATGATGCCGCTGGCCGAGAGGACCATGATGATCCCGAAGCCGGCCAGGAGCATGGCCGCCACCAGGAGCCACCAGTCCGGGTGCTTCGCGGTCTCGGGGACGCGTCCGGCTTCGTTGATCACGGCAGTTCCCTCACGATGCGCTGGAAGTGGTCGCCACGGGCCCCGTAGCTCGTGTAGGCGTCGAAGCTGGCCGTGGCCGGGGAGAGCAGGACCACGTCCCCGGGGCGGCTGTTGCCCGTCAGGCGGCGCACGGCTTTGTCCAGGTCCGGCTCCCAGAAGAGCGGGAAGCGGCCCGCCAGGATCGGCTCGAAGATGTCCCGGGCCGCGCCGAACAGGCCGATCTCCACCACCCGGCCGTCCAGGGCCGGAATGAGGGTCGCCACGTCGCCGCCCTTGAAGACCCCGCCCAGGAGCAGGCGCACGGGCCGCTCGAAGCTCTTCACCGCCGCGGCCGTGGAGTCCAGGGTGGTGGATTTGGAGTCGTCCACGTAGAGCACGCCGTTCTTCTCGGCCACGGTCTGGAGCCGGTGCGCCAGGGGCAGGAAGTCGGCGGCCGTGGCCCGGGCGCTCTCCTCGCCCACGCCGAAGAGCCGCACGGCCTGCCAGGCGGCCTCGACGTTGGCCCGGTTGTGGGCCCCGTGCAGGTGCGGGGCCGGAAAGCGGTCCGTGGGCGCGAACCAGACCATGCGGGCCCGGGTGAAGCGGCGCGCGGACAGCTCGGCGCGCATCGCCTCGGGCAGGATGGCCGTGCCGTCCTCGTCCATGCGGGCGAAGAGGTTCAGCTTGGCCGAGAGGTATTCCTCCATGTCCGCGTGGTAGTCCAGGTGGTTGGGCGCGAAGTTCAGGAGCATGGCCACGCGGGGCTTGAAGGTCCGGCAGTTCTGGAGCTGGAAGCTGGAGACCTCCAGGACCACCACGTCGGCGCGGCCGCCCTGGAGGATGAACTCGCACAGGGGCGTGCCGATGTTGCCGCCGGTGAAGACCGTCTTGCCCGCGTCCTCGAGCATCTTGGAGATGAGCGTGGTGGTCGTGGTCTTGCCGTTGGTGCCGGTGACGGCCAGGATGGGGGCCTCCAGGAACCAGGAGGCGAACTCCAGTTCGGCGACCACGTTCTCCGGGGCCACCGGGGCCAGGGCGGCGGCGATCTTCTTGGCCGGGACGCCGGGGGAGAGGACCACCAGGTCGGCGTCGCGGAACTGTTCGGGGGTGTGCGCGCCCAGGCGCGGGTCCAGGCGTCCGGCAAGGTCCCCGAGGACCTCGGCGGAAATCTCCGGCTTGGCGTCGGCCAGGGCCACGCGCGCCCCGGCCTCCAGCAGGAGCCGGGCGGCGGCCAGGCCGGACTTGCCCGCGCCCACCACCACGGCCCGTTTGCCGCGCAGCCGTTTGAAAGCCTGTTCCCTGAGCGTGGTCACGTCGTCACCTCAGCTTGAGCGTGCTCAGGGCCATGAGGGCCATGAGGATGGAGAGGATCCAGAACCGGATGATGATCTTGGACTCCGGCACGCCCTTCATCTCGAAATGGTGGTGCAGGGGGGCCATGCGGAAGATGCGCTTGCCGCCCGTGACCTTGAAGTAGCCGACCTGGAGGATCACCGAGAGGGTCTCGAAGACGAACACGCCGCCCACCAGGACGAGCAGGAGCTCCTGCTTGCAGAGCACGGAGATGAAGCCGAGCAGGCCGCCCATGGACAGGCTGCCCACGTCGCCCATGAAGACCTGGGCCGGATAGGCGTTGTACCAGAGGAAGCCCAGCCCCGCGCCCACCAGCGCGCCGCAGATGATCGTGACCTCGCCCACGCCGGGCAGGTGGGCGATGTTCAGGTAGTCCGCGATGCCCGCGTGGCCCGCCGCGTAGACGAAGATGGCGAAGGTGGCCGCGGCCACCACCGTGGGCCCGATGGCCAGGCCGTCCAGGCCGTCGGTGAGGTTCACGCCGTTGGAGGAGCCGATGAGCACCACCAGGGCGAAGGGCAGGTAGAACCAGCCCAGGTCCGGCACGAAGTACTTGAAGAAGGGCACCGAGAGCTTGGTGGAGTACACCGGCTCGAAGATGAGCGCCGTCACGGCCGCCCCGGCCACGAACAGCTGGGCCAGGAACTTGGCCCTGGCCGAGAGGCCCTTGTTCCGCTTCTTGACCACCTTGATGTAGTCGTCGGCGAAGCCCACGGCCCCGAAGCCGGTGAAGACGAACAGGGCCAGCCAGATGTAGTGGTTGCGCAGGTCGGCCCAGAGCAGGGTGCTGCCCACCACGGCCAGGCCCACCAGCAGGCCGCCCATGGTCGGGGTGCCCTGCTTGCACTGGTGCTGCGGGCCGTCCTCGCGGATGTACTGCCCGCACTTGAGCTTGGTCAGCCAGCGGATCATGGCCGGGCCGAAGACGATGGTCAGGACCAGGGCCGTGAGCAGGGCGTAGATCGAGCGGAAGGTGATGTAGCGGAAGACGTTGAAGGCCCCGATCTGGGACGCCAGGGGATAGAGCAGATGATAGATCATGCCGTCTTGCCTCCCGGGACCGAGCATCCCAGTTCGCGGGCCAGGGCCGCCACGTGCAGCTCCATGCGCGCGGAGCGCGAGCCCTTGACCAGGGCCACGCCGCCGGGCAGGGCCAGCTGGCGCCAGGCGTTGAGCATCTGGTCCGGGCCGTCCACCGCGGTGAGCAGGGCGGCGTCGGACCCGAGGCCCCGGGCCACGTCGCGGGCGAAGGCGCCCTGGAAGAAGACCCGCGCGGGGGCCATGCCGCGCAGGAAGCGTCCCAGCTCCTCGTGGGCCTCGGCGGCCTCCGGCCCCAGTTCGCCCATGGCGCCCAGGACCAGCAGCAGGGGACGGTCCCCGGCCATGGTCCGGGCCGTCTCGATGGCCCGCGTCATGGACAGGGGATTGGCGTTGTAGGTGTCGTCCACCAGCGTCCAGCCCTCGCCCGCCAGGCAGCAGAAGCGCTGGTCCGGCCGGGTGAAGCCGGAGAGCCCCTCGACCACGGCCTCGGGCGGCAGGCCCAGGTGGTGGGCGGCGGCGGCCGTGGCCGCCACGTTTTCCGCGAAATGCGCGCCGCAGAAGGGCAGGACCAGTTCGCGGTCCAGGCCCGGGGTCTTCAGGCGGAAGCGTCCGGCGGCGTTCGGCTCCGGGCCGAGGAAGGCGCAGAAATGGTCCGCCGAGTCGTCCGTGGCCGAGAAGGCCACCGCGTCGGGCCGCAGGGCCAGGGCTTCCTTCCACAGCAGGGGGTAGTCTCGGTTCACCAGGGCCGCGCCCTCGGGCTTGAGGTGCTTGAGCAGGGAGGCCTTGGCCCGGGCCACGCCCTCCAGGCTGCCGAGGCCCTCCAGGTGGGCCGGGCCGATGTTCTGGACCACGGCCAGGTCCGGGGCCAGGATGAAGCCCAGCTCGGCCATGTCGTGAGGCTTGCTGATGCCCGCCTCCAGGACCCAGACGTCCTCCTCGCCGGAGGCCGCGAAGATGGACAGGGGCAGGCCGATCTGGTTGTTGAAGTTCTTGAAGTTCTTGGCCACGGAGAGGCGCGTTCCGGCCACGCGGGCGATCATCTCCTTGACCGTGGTCTTGCCGGCCGTGCCGGTGACGGCCACGACCCTGCCCCGCGCGCGGTCGCGCAGGAAGCGGCCCAGCCGCCCCAGGGCGGCCACGGTGTCGCGGACCACGATGACCGGGACCTTGATTTCCGGCAGGGGACGGGCCGCGACCACGGCCAGGGCCCCCTGGGCCACGGCCTGGGACGCGAACTCGTGCCCGTCGAAGCGCTCGCCGGAGAGGCAGACGAAGACCTCGCCCTTGCCCACGGCGCGGCTGTCCGTGCGCACGGCGGTTACGGGACGGTCGGCCCCTTCCGGGGTCTCCGGCGCGCCCGTGAGGCAGGTCTCCAGCTCGCGCAGGGTCAGCTTCACCCCAGGACCTCCCGGATGGCGCGGCGCACGGCCTCCACGTCGCTGAAGGGCAGTTTCCGGCCGCCCACCTGCTGGTAGGTCTCGTGTCCCTTGCCCGCCACCAGCAGCACGTCGCCCGGCCGCATGATCCCGACGGCCTTGCACAGGGCCCGGTAGCGGTCCGGGTCCTCGACGGTCTCGATCGTCCGGCCGCCCTGGGACAACCCGGGCCGGGCGTCGTCCATGATGGCCAGGGGATCCTCGAAGCGCGGGTTGTCCGAGGTGAGCACGGCCACGTCGGCATACTCGGCCACGGCCTTGGCCATGAGCGGCCGCTTGCTCCGGTCGCGGTTGCCGCCGCAGCCGAAGACCGTGATGAGCCGGTCGAAGTCCAGGGCCCGCAGGGTCTTCTGCACGTTCACCAGGGCGTCGGGGGTGTGGGCGTAGTCCACGAACACGGGCAGGCCGCGGTCGTTGTCCACGCGCTCCAGGCGGCCGGGCACGCCCTTGAACTCGGAGAGGCGGCGGACCTCCTTGCAGGACAGGCCCAGGGAGAGGCAGGCGGCCTGGGCGGCCAGGAGGTTCTGGGCGTTGTGCGCGCCCACCAGCGGGGAGTCCAACTCCCAGGTCTTGCCCTTGTAGGACATGCGCAGGCGCAGGCCCTTGCCCGTGCAGGACAGGATGGTCCCGGCCAGGGACGTGTCGCCCAGGGGCGCGTCGGTCAGGCCGTAGCCCAGGGACGGGTGCGTGTCGGCCAGCAGGCGGCGGCCGTAGGGGTCGTCCCAGTTGAGCACGCAGCGCTTGTCCGGCCGGGGGCACTCGTGAAAAAGTCTAGACTTGGCGCGGAAATACGTTTCCATATCCCCGTGGTAATCCAGATGGTCCTGGGTCACGTTGGTCAGCACGGCCGCGTCGAATTCCAGGCCCGCCACGCGGTTCTGGTCCAGGGCGTGGGAGGAGACCTCCATCACCGCCACGTCCACGTCGCTCTTCTCCATGTTGGCGAAGAGCTCGTGGAGCTGCCAGCAGCCCGGGGTGGTCAGGGAGGCGTCCAGGCTGAAGCCCGGCCAGCGGTAGGCCACGGTGCCCAGCAGGCCGACCTTGAGCCCCGCCGAGGCCAGGATGTGCTCGATGAGGTAGCTCGTGGTGGTCTTGCCGTTGGTGCCGGTGACGCCGATGATCTTCATCACGGCCTGGCCGGTCTTGAAGTAGGCCTTGGCCAGTTCGCCCAGGGCCTCGGGGGCGTCCGGGCGCTCGATGAGCGCGGCCCCGCCCAGGACCTCGGGGGCCACGGGGCCGTCGGCCACCACGAATTCCGCGCCCCGGGCCACGGCGTCGGCGATGAAGCCGTCGCGCTTGTCCCCGGCGGCGGGCATGGCCGCGAAGACCTCGCCCGGGGTGATCAGCCGCGAATCCGTGCGGACCATGAGTCCCGCGCGGACGCGGTCCAGAAGTTCAAGCCAGCTCATGTCCGTCTCTTCGTTCCTTTTCGCCTTGCGCCTGTTGCTAGGAGAGGATGAGAACAAAAACATCATCCTTGCCTTCCCTCCCTTCGGGCCAGGGTTCGCCGGCAGCCGGTTTCTGTCCGCTGACGATCATGCCCCGGCCCTTGACGACCGGGACGATGCCCTTCTGCACCAAAAGCTCCACGGCCCGCCGCAGGGGCAGGCCGGAAAGGTCCGGGACCAGTTCGCCAGGGGTGCGGGGCTGTCCGGCGGGAAGCACCTGGGCCGTCATGCTCGACGGGTCCGGGTCGGGCCGGGCCTCCTCGGCCTGGTCCGGCGCGTCGGGGAGCTTCCCATAATAGGCCAGCGCCCGGGATGCAATGTCCTTGACGGCGGGCGCGGCGACCACGCCGCCGTAGGAGATGGTCTTGGGTTCGTCCACCAGGGCCAGGACCAGGAATTCCGGGTTGTCGCCGGGGATCAGACCCACGAAGGAGGACAGGCGCTCGTTGCTGTAGCCGCCCTTGCCCGCCTTCTGGGCCGTGCCCGTCTTGCCCGCCACGGGCACCCCGGGGATGCGCGCCTTCTTGCCCGTGCCGTCCATCTCCACCACCTCGCGCATCATGGCCAGCACGGCCTGGGCCGCCTTTTCGCCCACCACCCGGCCGGAGCTCTCCGGGGTGTCGGGGGCCGGATCCAGGACGAGCCGCAGGGGCTTGGCCTCGCCCATGTTGGCGATGCAGAGGTAGGCCTTGGCCATCTGCAGGGCCGTGACGCCGATGGCCTGGCCGAAGGAGATGGCCGCCAGGTCGATGTCCGACCAGGACTGCACGGGATGGAGGATGCCGCTGCCGCCGGAGATGGCGGTCACGCCGGGGCGCGAGCCGAAGCCGAAGCGCAGGAGGTAGTCGTAGACCCGCTGGGAGCCGAGGGACTGGGCCACCTTGGCCATGCCGATGTTGCTGGAGTAGCGGATGATCTGGCTCACCGTGAGCCAGCGGTGGGGGTGGTCGTCGCGGATGATCTTGGAGCGGACCTTCCACTTGCCGTTCTCGCAGTCGAAGAGCTGGTCCGGGGTGACGGCCTTCTCCTCCAGGGCGGCGGCGATGAGGAAGGGCTTCATGGTCGAGCCGGGCTCCACCACGTCCAGGGCCGCGCGGTTGCGGCGCACGGCGGCCGGGGAGTTGCGGCTCACGTTGGGGTTGAAGAAGGGGTAGTTGGCCAGGGCCAGGATGTCGCCGGTCTGGACGTGGACCACGATGGCCATGCCGCCCTCGGCCTCGTACTTGCGCACGGCCTCGGCCAGGGCCTGCTCGGTGAGGTCCTGGATGTGGGCGTCGATGCTCAGGCGCACGTCGCGGCCGTTGATGTCCATCTCCCGGCCCTGGTCGTCCAGGTAGAGGCGGCGGCCCGAGGCGTCGCGCTGGACCACGAGCTTGGCCTGTCCGGCGGCCAGGCGGTCCTCGAAGGCCGCCTCCACGCCCTCCAGACCCTTGCCGTCCACGTCCACGAAGCCGAGGATCTGGCCGCCCAGGTGCCCGTTGGGGTAGAGCCGGTTGTACTCTGTGGTCAGGTGCACGCCTTCGAGATGGGCCTCGGCCACGGCCTTGGCCTGGGCGTCGCTGATCTGGCGTTTGACCCAGATGAAGTTCTTGCGCGAGCCGAGGTGCTTGCGCACATCGGCCTCGGGGATGTCCAGGATGTCGTGCAGCTTGCGCGCGGTGGCGGCGGGCTGGGGCACGTCGAGGGGCCGGGCGTAGACCGAGTGGGCCTCCACGCTGGTGGCGAGCACCGTGCCGTCGCGGGAGAGGATGCGCCCGCGCTGGCCGCGCTCGAACTCGGCGGCGTAGCTTTGGCGTGAGGCCAGCTTTTCCAGCTGGGCGCCCTTGTAGAGCTGGAGATAGCCCGCGCGCAGCCAGAGGGCCGTCAGGAGGACGAGAAAGAGGCCGGCGACGGTCGCGAGCTTGAACTTGCTGAAGTCCCGGCCTTGCTTTTTGGTTCTCGCCATCTCTCAGCGCCTCAGGGGTTGGCCGCTCCGGCCGCGTCCGCCGGGTTCAGGCGGCGGATTTGTCCGGGACCGGCGGGGCCCAGTCCGAATTTCTCGGCCAGCCGCTTGAGCTGGTACGGGGCCATGAGGTTGTCCCGTTCCACGCCCAGTTTGTCGGCCAGCGTGTTCTTGTCGTTCAACTCGTGCTCCATCTTCTTCAGCGTGTAGGCCAGATCCACCCGCTCGATGTTCATCCAGACCGAGGCCAGGCCGAGGGCCAGGGCCAGGGCCAGGAGCGGGACCATGACCCAGAATCCGCCGCGCGCCGCGCTCACGGGCGGCCTCCTTCCAGCGGCAGGCGCTCCGCCACCCGCAGCTTGGCGCTGCGGCTGCGCGGATTGACGTCCATCTCCCGCTGCTCCGGCGTCACCGGCTTCTTGGTCAGGATCTTCATGGTCGGCTTCCGTCCGCAGGTGCACAGCGGCTGCCGGGGCGGGCAGACGCAACCCTTTTCGTGTCCCCGGAAGGCCAGCTTGACCATGCGGTCCTCCAGGGAGTGGAAGGAGATGACCGCCACGCGCGCGCCCGGGGCGAGCCGCTCCGGGATGCGCTCCAGAAATTCGCCCAGCTCGTCCAGCTCGCGGTTCACGGCCAGGCGCAGGGCCTGGAACGTCTTGGTGGCCGGGTGGTTGCGGGCCTGCCGCCGCCGGTCCGGGGGGTAGGCGCGGGACACGATCTCGGCCAGCCGGGCGGTGGAGTCGATCTCCTCCCGCTCCCGCTCGCGCACGATGGCCCGCGCGATGCGTCCGGCCATGGGCTCTTCGCCGTATTCGCCGATGATCCGCCGCAATTCCTCGAACCCCGCCTTGTTCACCAGGACGCGGGCGGGCTTGAAGCCCGATCCCTGGTCCATGCGCATGTCCAACGGCCCGTCGGCCAGGAAGCTGAAGCCGCGCTCCGGAGTGTCCAACTGGAGCGAGGACACGCCGAGGTCGAGCACCGCGCCGTCCACGCGGTCCCAGCCCAGGCGGTCGAGGGCCGCCTCGAAGCCGCTGAAGGACGTGTTGTCCAGATGCACTCTCCCGCCGAAGGGCTTCAGCCGCTCCTCGGCCAGGCTCATCGCCTGCCGGTCGCGGTCCAGACCGAGAACCTCGGCCTCGCCGTCCGCCGCCCGCAAAATGCCTTCGCTGTGTCCGCCGAGCCCCAGGGTGCCGTCCAGGTAGCGGCCGCCGCGCCTGGGGGCCAGCCACTCCACGGTTTCCCGCAACAAAACCGTGACGTGCGCGCCCGACGCGCCTCCGACAGCGGGTCCCGCCCCGTTAGAAGGGCAGGATGACACCGGCATCGGACAACTCGTCGGAGACATCGCTGTAGTCCTGCTCCAGCAGGCTCTGGTAGCTCTCCTCGCCCCAGATCTCGAAACGGTCGCCGACGCCCAGGAGGACGACCTCCTTGGCCAGGCGGCCGCTCTTGCGCAGGTGCGCGGGCAGCTGCATGCGGCCCTGGGGGTCCACCTGGACCTCCTCGTAGCCGGAGTAGAGGATGCGCATGAAATCCCGCAGCTGGCGGCTGGGGTTCTTGCTTTTCTTCTGCAGTTCGGCCTCGAGCTTGTCCCATTGCGAGGGGGTGATGCCGATGACGTGGCCCTCGAAGATGGTCAGCACGATCCGGCCGTCCGGCACTTCCGCGAAGATCTGGTCGCGGAACTCCGGCGGCAGGATGATGCGCCCCTTCGGATCCAGGCTGCGGTGCGCGTGACCGCGGAACTTCATCTGCACTCCACCTTTTGACACTTTTTCCCACGTTTTTTATACGTACTCCCACCCTTGTTCCAAACACAAGAGATTGTCAACCTGAAAAAGGCATTTCCATCACGAAAAAATGAGGATATGACTCGCTTCCAGGGGTACCGCCCGCGAGCCGCGCCGGTGCCGGAAAGCAGGGCGTTCGTATGATCGATGGTTTTATTTCGACATCGATATAGATGACACGCCGCGAATGTCTCGCGGCGTCACGAAGGAAACGGAGCCATGCACACCAAGATCATCGCCACTCTCGGCCCGGCCTCCTCGGACGAGGCCGCGGTCCAGGCCCTGGTGGACGCCGGGGCGCGCATCTTCCGGCTGAATTTCTCCCACGGCGGCAAGGAAGGCTTCATCCGGCTGGTGGACATCATCCGGGGGCTGGAGCGCAAGCTCGGCGTGACCCTGTCCATCCTCCAGGACCTCTCCGGGCCCAAGATCCGCACCTGCGACATCGGCCTGGGCACCCTGGAGATCAGCCGGGGCGACGAGGTGCTCCTGGGCGTTCCGGGCCAGGAGGAGGGCCGCAGCGAGCCGGTCATCTGCCTGGACCAGCCCGCGGTCATCAAGAGCCTCAAGGTCGGCGACACCGTGGCCCTCTCGGACGGCATGCTCCAGTTCCACGTCACCGGCCGGGAGAACGACTTCCTGGTGCGCATGACCGCCGAGAACGCGGGCATCGCCCCGCCGCGCAAGGGCATCGCCTTCCCGGGCAAGACCACGCCCCTGGACGCCCTGACCGCCAAGGACAAGGTGGACCTGGCCCTGGGACTGCAGATCGGCGTGGACGTTGTGGCCATGTCCTACGTCCAGAGCGCCGACGACATCTGCTCCCTGAAGGCCGAGATGCGCCAGCTCGGCAAGAGCCTGCCGATCATCGCCAAGCTCGAGCGCCGGGGCGCGATCCAGAACCTCCAGCGGATCATCGAGGAGGCCGACGGGGTCATGGTGGCCCGGGGCGACCTGGGCCTGGAGTGCGAGCTCTCCGACATCCCGGCGATCCAGAAGCGGATCATCAACGCCTGCAACGCGGCGGGCAAGCCGGTCATCGTGGCCACCCAGATGCTCCTCTCCATGGTCAACAGCCCCCTGCCCACCCGGGCCGAGACCACGGACGTGGCCAACGCCATCCTGGACGGCGCGGACTGCATCATGCTCTCCGAGGAGACGGCCATCGGCAAGTACCCGGACAAGGCCGTGGCCTTCATGCGCAAGATCGCCCAGACCGCCGAGGAGTTCCACTTCGAGTCCGCGTCCGGGCCCAAGGCCCCCGGCGACCAGGAGCACCCCGCGCGCTTCCTGGCCTACGCCGCCGCGCTCCTGGCCCAGAAGACCCGCTCCAAGGCCATCGTCTGCCACAGCACGTCCGGGGCCACGGCCCGCATCCTGGCGGCCTGCCGTCCCAAGCAGCCGGTCTACGCCCTTTCGCCGGACGCCCGCGTGCGCCACTTCACCAATCTCTCCTGGGGAGTGGTCCCGGCCGCGCCGCCCGAGGGCGAGGACTCCCACCAGGACCGCGCCGAGCGGTTCGTCTGCGACTCCCCGACCTTCGCCGCCGGGGACACCGTGGTGATCACCGCCGGGCAGCCCAAGCGCAACCAGATACAGGCCCAGACCAACGTGGTGAAAATATTCGAGAAGTGAGCGGAGCATGAGCGCCAAGCAGAAGATGGACGTGCCCGTCGGGCTTTCCGAGGAGTTCTACCAGATCAACAAGGACATCCTCGGCAGCTTCAACAAGTACCGGCCCCCGCTGAACATCTTCCGGTTCAAGGAGGACGTGGCCCGGATCATGCCCTACTTCCAGGTGGGCGGCCGCCTCTCCAACGAACAGGTGGAGGAGCTGGCCAAGCTCACGGAAGAGGGGCTCGTCTTCGTCTCCCGCGCCGACCACGCCGTCTATGTCAAGCACATCAGCTACCAGCTCGACCTGGTGCTCATCGACAAGAACCTCCAGGAAAGGGAGATCGCGGACATCTTCCAGCAGGCCATGACCCGCCGCCTGGGCGAGTTCCTGGACCAGCCGGTGCCCGCCGTGTTCGCCAAGCTCTGGACCGACCTCATGGTCCTCACCGAGTACCTCTGGAACGACCCCAAGCGCATCCGGGCCCTGACCCGGCGGCTGCACGCCGAGCACACCCTGGCCAACCACTCCTTCAACTCCGGCGTCATGGGCCTGGCTTTGTACGCCCGGCTCAACGCCAAGAACCTGGAGGAGGGCGGCATCAAGCGCAAGAGCTTCGACCATTTGGCGGCCGGGCTCTTCCTGCACGACATGGGCATGACCAAGATTCCGCCGTTCATCCGCGAGAAGCCCAAGCCTCTGCTGCCCGACGAGCGGGCCAAGGTGGTCCAGCACCCCATGCTCGGCTACGAGATGCTGGCCAAGCTGGACCTCAAGTTCCCGGAGGTCGAGGCCTGCGTCCTGGAGCACCACGAGCGCCTCACCGGCACGGGCTATCCCCGCAAGACCTCGGGCTCGGCCCTGGGCCCCGCCGGGCGGCTCTGCGCCGTGGCGGACTCCTTCTGCGCCATGACCGTCAAGCGGCCCCACGCCGAGGCCATGGACCAGCTCAAGGCCGCGGCCGCCCTGGCCCAGGACGGCGGCTACGACCCGGAGATGACCAAGCACCTCCAGGCCATGATCGTGACCCAGAAGAAATAGCCCCGCCGGAGGCGGGAACGGAAAAAGGCGGCCGGAATTTCCGGCCGCCTTTTCATTCTCTCGCCGCCCCGGGCGATCAGAAGGCCTGGACCATGTCCCTGGCGATCTCGCGGAACAGGTCTCCGGCGTAGACGATGCCGATGACCCGGTCGCCTTCCTCGACCACGGCGTAACCGCGCTTCTTGGCCAGGAACTTGTCCAGGACCGTGAGCAGGGTGTCGCCGGGCTTGAGCATGGCCACCTCGGTCTCCAGGTGGGCGTCCAGGGCCGTCTGGGTGCAGACCGCGCAGGCCCGCGCGAAGGTCTGGTCCCAGTCCGACTCCTCGGCGTTTTTCAGGGCGTCGTCCTTGAGCACCGTGGTCTGCACGGCCTTGAGCACGTTCCAGATGGTGACCACGCCCCGGAAGGCGCCGTTTTTCTTGAGCACCACCACGGTATGATTCTCGGGGGATTCCTTCATGGCCGTCCTGAGGGCCCGGATGGCCTCGGCCAGGGTGTCGTCCTCGCGGATGGAGGGGAAGTCCTCCCGCATCATGTCCCATGCCCGCTTCCGTAACAGCATGCCTCGGTCTCCTTTGCTCGGTTTTCCGGTGGAAAAAGGAAGCCTCTTCCAGCGGGTTCGGTTCATTTTTAACGCGAGGCGGGCTTGTGGGCAAGTGTTTCGCCGCCGGACGCCTTGACATCGGGCCCCGCAGACCCCACCCTGCGACCATGCGAGCCCCGATCCGGCTACTTTTTCTTCTCTGTCTGACCCTTTTGCCCCTGGCTCTCCCGGCGCGCGCCGGGCAGCGGCCGGGCTTTCCCTTCGCCCCGGGCGAGCGCCTGACCTACGCCATCTCCTGGACCGTGGTCCCGGCGGGCACGGCCGTGCTGGAGGTCCTGCCCGTGGAGCGGCGGCCGGAGGGCCCGGTGCTGCGCTTTCGCGGCCAGGCCCGGAGCAACTCCTTCGTGGACGCCTTCTACAAGGTGCGCACGACCATCGAGTCCGAGACCGACTACGGCCTCACCCGGTCGCTGTCCTTCCATTCGGACCAGAACGAGGGGCGCTACCACAAGGACGCCCGGGTGGAGTTCAACTGGCTGCTCAGCCGGGCCGTGCGGACCATCCGGGGCGAGGTGCGCCACGAGCTGTTCATCTGGCCGCCCCAGGCCTTCGACCCCCTGTCCATGCTCTTCTATTTCCGCACCCGGCCCCTCATCCAGGGCATGGACTTCGAGGGCCCGGTGACGGACGGCAAGAAGTTCGTGCGCGGCCGGGCCGAGGTGGGAGGGATCGAGACCGTGCGCACCGAGGCCGGGGAGTTCCGCTGCTTCCGGGTGGAGCCGAAGGTCTCGGAGGTGGGCGGGGTCTTCCAGAAGAGCCCGGGGGCCCGGCTCGTGATCTGGATTTCGGCCGACGAGCGCCGCCTGCCGGTGAAGGTCCGCAGCGAGGTGGCCGTGGGCCACTTCACCCTGGAGCTGACCCGCGTTGAGGATCTGGGGCCGGGCTGGAATGAATGAACCGCCGGAAGCTGGGGCTCCCGGCGGCTTCGAAAGAGGCGGTTTCGGGGCTCAGCAGCGCCCGGCGGGGAAGTCGATGAGCACCTGCTCCTGGCCGGACTTGGCCTTGACGATCTCGCCGATGGGGTGCGCCTCCAGGTCCATGCCCTTGAGCCGGTTGCGCACGTCCTCCTCCATGTCCTTGCCCACGATGAGCATGTAGCCCACGCCGCAGTTGAAGGTCTGGAGCATGGTCGGCCAGTCCAGCTTGCCCTGCTCCATGAGCCAGTGGAAGACCGGGGGCACGGGCCAGGAGCCGAAGGTGAAGTGCGCGGCCACGCCCTTGGGCAGCACGCGCGGCACGTTGTCGTAGAACCCGCCGCCGGTGATGTGCACCATGCCCTTGATGGTCAGGTCGCGCAGCAGGTTGAGCACCGGCTGGACGTAGATCCGGGTGGGCTGGAGCAGGACCTCGGCGGCGGTGCGGTTCTCCTCGCCGGGGAAGGGGTCCGCGGGCTTCAGGCCGGAGGCGTCGAAGAGCTTGCGCGCCAGGGAGTAGCCGTTGGAGTGCAGGCCGCTGGAGGCCAGGCCCAGGATGCGGTCGCCGATGGTGATGGTCGAGCCGTCCACGATGCGCTTGTCGTCCACGATGCCCACGCAGAAGCCCGAGAGGTCGTATTCGCCCTCGGCGTAGAAGCCGGGCATCTCGGCCGTCTCGCCGCCCAGCAGGGCGCAGCCGGACTGCTTGCAGCCCTCCGCGACGCCCGAGAGCACGCTCACGGCGCGCTCGGTATCGAGTTTGCTGGTGGCGAAGTAGTCCAGGAAGAACAGGGGCTTCGCGCCCTGCACCAGAACGTCGTTGACGCTCATGGCCACGAGGTCGATGCCGATGGTGTCGTGGCGGTCGAACTGGAAGGCCAGCTTGAGCTTGGTGCCCACGCCGTCGGTCCCGGACACGAGCACGGGATTCTGGATGTTGTTCAGGTCGAGCTTGAACAGGCCGCCGAAGCCGCCGATGTCCGTGACCACACCCTTGGTGAAGGTCCCGGAAACCATCTTCTTGATGCGGGAAATGAATTCGCCGGCGGCTTCCACGTCCACTCCGGCGGCCTTGTAGGCGTCCGTGCGCTTGGGCATGAGGGGTCGGTTCTCCTGTGTCTGAAGTCGGCAAAGCGCCTGTTCGCAAATATACGTCCTGGCGGCATGGAGTTCAAGGGCTTTCCGCGTCTCGGAGCGGCGCGGCGCTTGCATGAGGCGGGGAAAAGAGGGACAGTGTCATTTGTGAAGAACGGGGTCCCGACCCCGCGAGGAGCCGCCATGCGTGCATTCGTCGCCATCCTCTGCCTGACCCTGGCCGTCGTCTTTTCGACGCCCTGCGCCGCCGGGAAGTTCCCCAACAAGGACACGGCCAGAAACCGGCAGGACAACTCCTTCGGCACCCGCCAGACCGACGAGGTCACGACCATCACGGAGAACGCCACCGACGGCCTGCGGATCGACTCCGTTCCGCGCAAGCAGCCGGAGCGGGACTGGTACGAGAACATGGTCATCGGGGTGGACGTGGGGGTCAACGCCACGGACCGGCGGCCCAAGCCCAAGCCCTGAGTTCGCGCCGCGCCTTTGCATTTCGCCCGCGCTGGGGTATGTTGCGGGCATACCCCGGAGGCATGCCATGCGCGAGGCCAGGCTGTGGGAGGCGCTGGGCGGCGACGCGGTCCAGTGCCGCCTGTGCAACCATTTCTGCCGCATCGGCGACGGTGAGCGCGGACGGTGCGGAGTGCGCGAGAACCAGGCCGGGCTGCTCCTGACCCTGGTCTACGACCGGGTGGCGGCCGCCAATCTCGACCCGGTGGAGAAAAAGCCGCTCTACCACTTCCACCCCGGCACCCAGACCTTCTCCTTCGGCACGCCGGGCTGCAATTTCTCCTGCTCCTTCTGCCAGAACGCCTCGCTCTCCCAGCCGCCGCGCGCGGGCGGGCGCATCGCCGGGCATCCCGCCACCCCGGAGTCGCTCCTGGCGGCGGCCCTGGAATGCAGCGCGGCCAGCATCTCCTACACCTACTCCGAGCCCACGGTCTTCTTCGAGTTGGCCCAGGACACCGCGCGCCTGGCCCACGGCAAGGGCCTCAAGAACATCCTCGTGTCCAACGGCTTCATGTCCCGCTTCTGCCTGGACGAGCTGGCCGGGCTGGTGGACGCGGCCAACATCGATCTCAAGGCCTTCACCGAGGAGTTCTATCGCGAGCGCTGCGGCGGCAAGCTCGCGCCCGTGCTGGAGAACCTCAAGCGCATCCGGGCCCTGGGCTGGTGGCTGGAGGTCACGACCCTGCTCATTCCCGGGCTCAACGACTCGGAGGGGGAACTGCGGGACATCGCCGGGTTCATCGCCGGGGATCTGGGTCCGGACACGCCCTGGCACGTGTCCCGCTTCCACCCGCAGTACAAGCTCCAGGACCTGCCGCCCACGCCCCTGGCCAGCCTGGAGCGCGCCGCGGCCGCCGGAAGCGCGGCGGGCCTGCGCTACGTCTACGTGGGCAACGTGCCGGGCGACGAGCACGGACACACCTTCTGCCCGTCCTGCGGCCAGGTGGTGATCCGCCGCCTCGGCTTCGCGGTCACGGGGCTGGAGGTCAAGGACGGGCGCTGCGCCCGCTGCGGCGCGGCCATCGCCGGGGTGGGCCTGGGCTGACTCCGCGCCTTGCGGGCAGGCGGCTTTTCACGTAATCAACCGCCACCGGTCGGGGCGTGGCGCAGTCTGGCAGCGCGCCAGCTTTGGGAGCTGGTTGCCGGAGGTTCAAATCCTCTCGCCCCGACCAAGAAAGCATTGAAAAGCGGATGGTTAAATACCACTCCGCTTTTTCATTTTTCGACCGTCAGAAACGATTTTCCACCTTGACTGTCTCCATATTGTCTCCGTTTTTTCCCCGCTGTTTCTTCCTCTTTCACTGATACCGTCTCCAAATTGTCTCCATACCCCTGTCGCGCTCCTCCGTCTGCGAAATCCGGCGAGGGGCATCAGCCCAGATGCGAAAACGGCATCCGCCGCTCGCGCGCTAGGTCGGCAAGAGAGTCCAAGTGATGAATCATGCGGATTTCAGTGGAGAGCGTCCGCCGCTAAGCAGAGGGAAACGACGTGAAGATGAGGTGAAACGCTCGTGGATAAGCTGCTGACGATAGAGGAACTGGCGGAACTCCTGCGAACCACTCCGCGAGGCATTCGCCTTCGGCGGCACCGTGGCCGGTCTTTGCCTCCCGCACTTCGCCTTGGTGGCAAGCTGTTATGGCGGGCCAGCGACATCTCCAATTGGCTTGATGCCGAGGCTGTCCGGCAGGGCATAAATGCCGGCGCTCCTTCTGCACCGGAATCCGCCTCCCAATCGCCTCATCTTCGTAAGCCCGGTCGGCCAAGGAAAAACGGCGGGGCCTCCTGATTATGTGCGGCGCTGATCTCCATAGGGAATTCGTCGCTTCTTGCCTCGGTGTAAGGAGGGACGCATGTTTTCGTTGCACGGAAACCCGGCCTCCGTCGCCCAACTGGCTCGGTCGGCCAAGGTCCGGAAGGCATGACTGATGGCGAGGCCGAAGAAAAAAAACCGCCTGGAACACATTGTCGG